>JAUCQD010000024.1 GCA_030372945.1 Methanothrix sp.
TCTGGCAGTGATAACCGCTGAAAGCATCTAAGTGGGAAGCATGCCTCAAGATGAGATCCCTCTCCTCCGCAAGGAGGTAAGGTCGCAGGTAGACGACCTGCTTGATAGGCGACCTGTGGAAGCGCAGCAATGCGTGCAGCTAAGTCGTACTAATGACCGAAGGCTTACCACGTGGTGCGGAGAACTGTGTTCTTTTGCCACTGATCCTGTAGCCGATGGCTCTGGTGTATGTGCCATACTCGATGAGACGCTCCTCAAGTGTCTCGCCCTATTCTTGTGAATAAAGTCTTTTGGTGAGCTGTGCGACGGTGGTACACCCGGTTACATCTCGAACCCGGTCGTTAAGCCCGTCAGCGCCGATGGTACTTGGAGTGCAGACTCCTGGGAGAGTAGGTCCTCGCCAAAAGACTTTTTCTATTTAATGGGTGGCTCTGTTAGAGCTATGATCGCTTTCGCGTATTCATTGACGAAAACGTCCCTTTAGGATATAATTTAGAAGCTGGCACTTCGCGTTTCATGTGACGCAATCCAGGAGGATTTATCTACCAGATATTTGCAACCGGGTCCATTCTTGAACACCTTGTTTATCGCTCGGCTGCCCTCTGGAAGACCAGCCGAGTTTTTCATTATCCACATGAACCCCAAATCTCCAATCAGAGAGGAGGTGAGAGAACCGTGACAATTGTCGTTCTGCGTCCAAACGAATCACAGGATCAGCTGCTCAAACGTTTCCGCAAGAAGGTTGTGAAGAGTGGTGTGTTGAGCACCGTTCGCCGCAAGCGCTGGTTTATCAGCAAGAGTGAGTTGCGCCGAGTGGAAAAGAAAAAGGCCATTCGCCGCATTAAGCGCCGCCAGTACAGCAAGGCGATGGAGTAAAATGCGGACGCGCGCAAATTTTGTTTTGAGCAAGCTGCGAGCCCTATCCAACTCGTTTGGGCGATTTGAGGAGGTGTAAATGGCGAAAGAAGAGGATAAGATTCAGGTAGAAGGAACCATCGTGGAGGCCCTTCCCGG
>JAUCQD010000025.1 GCA_030372945.1 Methanothrix sp.
TGAGCTTGGAGGAAATGATACAGCATATTGCTAGAGCTGGATTCGTAGTTAGAAAGGATGAAGGGATGGAGAGATAGCCTCCTTCCCTGCTACTGATTTCCAGAGTTTTACATAGGGATGTGGGATACCAAGAAAGAGAGCAAAGACATGCTTCGCAGGCTGGAAAAGTGGTAGATACACGTCTTTCAGAGATGTTCCCAAAGGCGCTGGCAGAAAGGGCCAAATCTTTGCCCTAACCGTGGGCGGGAGATGGATCGAGACATCAATGCCAGCCTGAACATTCACACTCCCGGACTTGGGGGGGAATGGAGAGATCGGAGCACCGGGTCTGTGAAGCAGGAAGCCCTGCCCCTTCAGGGGCAAAGGGAGGAAGTCACTAATAGTTTGCCAAAAAGAGTAGAGACTCAAGATGGTATCTGAAAGGCACGGAGAAGAGCTCGAGCAGATAGCAGCCCGAGTAGTGGAAAGTCTGGAGGAGCTCATAGCAGTCATGAAAGAGGCAGCAAATCAGCTCTCTTGCGGCAGGCCTGTGGAGGAGATCCAAGTTGGAGGCTACCCGCTTTATCTGGCAAGAAAGAATCCTGAAGACAGCAAGAGCTGCATTGAAGCCATCGTCTGCACTATGGATTTAAAGGATTACATGGACCTGCTTGAGAGCGCTGCAGCAGAAGAGGGCCTCTGCCTGGATGACGCAGCCGAGCTGGAGGTGACAATGCCCGAGGCAGAGTTCGGAGAGAATATGGTCACCGGGGGCTTTGGAAATTTCTTGGGGGTCTCAGTGGAAGTGCATAACCGTTGTCTGGAGGAGCTGATGGAATCTGTCTGCAGACTTCTTGTGGAGCGCGGCCTGGCAGTTGCCTGCGTTCCTGATGAAGATGTTATCTTTTATCTGCCACTGAAAAGGCAGGCTTGAGCTGTTCGTGGGAGTGGCCAGTAAAGCCGGGGAGTTATCAGACCATCGCCTCCCAAATCGCCTTTTGCAGCATGGCTACGATGGGCAGCTTGATTATTATGGCCAGCTTCTCGCCACCGATGGTTCCTATCACTATGGACGATCGATCGTCTGAGATCATCAGGCCGTCGATGCTATAGCTGACGCCATCGATGACGGTGTCCTGGAAAAACCTCTCTGAGCCCTCTTTCATCTCCACAGTCGCAAATCCCAAATCCTCGAACTTCTCTGTTCGATCGACCTTGATCTTCAGCACCTCGATTCGCTTCAGAGCTGCCCGGTATTCCCTCAGAAGATCTGGACTGCGGCAGAAGATCGTGAGCTCCTTCTCGGTCTTGTCCAAGAAATCCTTTATCCTGTTTTTTATTGCCCACTCGCTCCTGATGCACCACACAGGAGATGAGCCGTGTGCCTCAAGGCTCAGGCTCTTGAGATCTTTGGCGGAACGATCGATCGACGCCACCAGCTCACTTCGAAGACGCTCCATCACAAGGTCTGGCTCCACTGCCCTGTAATAGGTGGGCGAGCCCTGAACGAACTCCACAAATCCCTTCTTCTCCAGATCCCGGAGGATGTCGTATATCCGGGTCCTTGGAACCCCGCACAGCTCATGCACTTCCCTCGCGGTTGCCTCGCCCATGCCCACCAAGGTAGCATAGGCTTTTGCCTCATATTCTGTCAGGCCGAGCTTTCGAAGGCCATTAACTATCCCTTCTTTCATTTGTAACTGCATCAGTTACAACAAAGCTAAATAGATTGTTGCAAGCATCCAGTTTGATCATCCGAAAGGATGGATTTCATGATGAAAAAATTCCAAGACAGGGGTCCAAAAAACAGACTTTCTGCAAGCCTGCGCTGTCTTGTGGCCATGGCATTGCTCGGCAATTTGCTCCAGGCTTCGTCTGCTGCTGAGGTTGGAGCACCCATTCCACCTGAGAAGTTCGCAGATGACTACTACAAGGTTTATGGAACTCCAAATCTGACCCTCTCGCTCGAGCGCTCAAACGTATATCAGGCAGAGACGACATCGCTCTTCTTGACTCTGACCAACCGCGGCAGGATCACAGCCTTCGAGGTGAACGAGGAGCCTGCAGCGAACAGAAGAGAGGAGATCCTTGCAGCACAGCGCGAGCAGGAGCTTGAAAAACAGAGGACGATTGCCCAGGACGTCTCTGTGAGGCTCGTGGCAGAGAACGATAGCGCCCTCGACATAAAACGCGCTGTAGCCTTTCCAGGCAACATCCGGGAGGGCCAGACATCCTCCAGGCTAAATTTTCCTCTTGAGGTCTACAAGAACACGCCTCCTGGATTCTATCAACTCTATGCCCTGGTAAATTATTCCTACCAGCGGGATGTGGCTGTGAGCGGCGACGAGAACCATCCCGAGAGCCCCGATGTGTTTTACTGGTATGACAGCATTCAACAGACAATTCCCTTGACGATAAAGGTAGAGCGCAAGAGCGGCGCAGAGTTCGAGGTCCAGAAAATTTCTCCTTCAAGCCTGCAAGCGGGTTCAAAAGACAATGTGGTCATGATCTCCGTCAAGAATGTGGGTTATGACACCGCCAGGGATCTGGTGGCAAGACTGCGGCCTGAGAGCGGGCTTTATGTGAGCGTGGACGAGTCGCCAATACCCACTCTCGCACCTGGCAAAGAATCTCAGCTTTACTACAAGCTGG
>JAUCQD010000026.1 GCA_030372945.1 Methanothrix sp.
TCTATGTAGTTCGCATCCACATATGTTTCTACATCCGTATTCGCTTTGAAGCTGCCAGCCTCGGCTGACGCCGCAAGCAGCAGGAGTAGACCAATAAGAGCATACGATGATCTCAAAGTTAATTCCTCCAAGGACACCATCTCTCATATGGTAAAAAGGCTTATGTTCATATGCCACTTATATGGACGATCTCTCATCTATATGACTGCGTTAGCTTTATTAACATCTCGACTGCTCTTGGTCTTGGGTGGTCGCATGAGAACTACAGCCCTTTGCATCGCAGGCATAGCATTGCTAATTGGCGTCATCGCAGACGGTGCGACGATACAGGTGAGTTCGAACTTACAATCTGCGATAGATGCTGCCTCCCCTGGCGATACACTTCAGGTCGCTCCTGGAGTATACGACAAGATCACAATCCAAAAGAGCATAAACCTGGTGGGCAATGGCGCAACCATTCGGGCAGGCAACAGAGATGCCTGCGTGAGCATCGAGGCAGACGACGTCCTCATCACTGGCTTCCTGGTTCGGGACGGCTTTTATGGGATAAAGCTCAACAGCGTGAAAGGCTGCAGGGTCTCCAATAACACAGTGATTCGATGCGCTCAGCCGGGCATTGCCTTGCTCTTCTCCGATGGAAATATCATCACTGGAAACAACGCCAGTTTCAATGGCCTTGGAGGCGAGGGCTGGTATGGAATCTACCTCTCCAACTCAGATGACAATCTAATCGCGAACAATGTTGCGTATGGCAATGGTGCCTACGGCATAAACCTCTTCCCGTCCTGCAACAACAATACCATCAGAGGAAATGTGCTGCAAGGCAATATGTACGGGCTGTACATGTTCACAAACTGCGCTAAAAATCGCATTGAGTTCAACGACATGTCCAAGAACACCAATTCAGGTCTCGATCTGCGCTTCAACTGCACCGACAACATGATCCTCAACAATACAATTGAGAAAAATGTCGTGGCTGGCGTGACCCTCATGGATTCGGGCCGAAATACCATCGAAGGAAACCTGATCAGTGGAAATGGCCGCTACGGACTGCAGGTGCAGGGTAATTCAGATAATAATATAATTTCCTATAACAACATCTCAGAAAGCCAGACTGGCATATTCGTGGAGTCAAGCGGAAATATGGTCTACGGCAACAGCATTCTGGACAATGTGGTTCAGGCAGAGGACCGGGGCAAGAACGCCTGGAATGCGAACTATCCGAAAGGCGGCAACCTCTGGAGCGACTACCTTGGAGAGGATATGATGGCAGGCCCAGGCCAGGACATCTCCGGGAAGGACGGCTTTGGCGATAAGCCCTATCAGATAAACGAGGTGGCAAAAGACGATTACCCTATCATGGGCAATCAGATCAAGCAGATCAGCGTCACGGACAAGAGCCTGTCGCCAGAGGATGCAAAAGTTGGCGACAGCATTGCAGTAATGGCAAAGTTGAGATCGAAATATGCGCTTTCTCAGGTTGCAGTGCATGCCTTCCAATCAGGAAAAGAGGCAAAAGGCTACGCAAGGCTGGTCTTATCCGAGGGTTCCTACAAGGGCACATTCCCCACAGCCCTTCTCGATCCAGGAAGGTACGATATTGTCCTGAGTGCGAGGGACTCGCGTGGATATGAGCTGCAGGAGACATTGGGCAGCATCACTGTCAGATCCAGGAGTGGTTTTGCCTCGTAATAGGTCAAGTGAGGAAAATGGGGAGATTTATGATATCATCTAAATTTTGGTCATCGGGAGTGGGCATCTTTGCACTGGCTGCACTATTGGCGCTGGCCGGGTGCGCAGTGGCGAGCAATGAATACGGTTGCGATGCCTGCCAGGATTCCGGCTGGTCGGGCGAGGCAAAGCTGGACGAGATAGGAAACCCGAATGCTGGCTCAGCATCCCAGATACTTCCGGGCCTCAGCACAGTCCAAAAATCCAGGGTCGCCAAGTGGAATCAGCCTCCTTACGGCTTTGCTGATGAGCAGAAAAACGTCTCACAGACAGCGGCACCAGCCATGGACAGGTCTAGGATGAACGAGGCTGTGCGCAGTGACGGTGCCAAAGAGATGCTCGTCCCAATAGAGGATGTCTCGGAGACGGATATCCTGCTCGACATCAGCGAGAGCGCGACAGAGCACATCAAGGGCTCAATTGCCATTCCTTACACCGAATTCCTGATCAATGGCACGTATGTAAAATCCCAGGCCGAGATTGTCGAGATCCTGGGGGA
>JAUCQD010000027.1 GCA_030372945.1 Methanothrix sp.
ATTCCGGTGCTCTACGTGACGCAGCTCGTAGGCATCGCCCTGGGCCTGGGGCCGGAGGAGCTTGGCCTGAACATGAATTCTGTGTCCCCTCTGCCGTTGGTGGAGAAGGTGTACGAAAGGATGGTGGTTTGAATGATCGAGGCTCCAGACCATTCATCAGATTCGTCTGAACAGATCTACCTTCGCGCCCCTTTTTTCGGTCCTGTATTCTGCGCTGATGCAGGCCTCGATGGCCTTGCGGTAGAACCTGTCAGTATACTCCTTGACCATCCTGCGGGCTGAGAAGTTGGGTCCAGTCATCTTGATGGTCTCCTTCATCACTCTCACCCATCCATGCGGGATGCCCAGCTCGTCAACATCGTAGAAGAGAGGCACGATCTCCTTCTCGAGCAGGTCATAGATCGCTGCAGCATCCATATCATCTCTGTTTTGACCCTCTGGCGCTCCCTGGACCGCCCAGCCATTTTTGCCGTTGTAGCCCTCGATCCACCATCCGTCCAGGATGGAAAGCTGCGGGACTCCGTTAAGAGTTGCTTTCATGCCGCTCGTCCCACTGGCCTCCATTGGCGGCCTTGGATTGTTCACCCAAACGTCCACACCATGAACCAAATACTGCGCCAGCAGCTCATCGTAATCCTCCACAAATGCGATGCGTCCTCCAAATGACTGATCCTTGGCAGCGCCAAAGACCTTCTGCAAGAGCTGCTTGCTCTGCTGATCATCCTGGTGTGCCTTGCCAGCAAAGATAATCTGAACCGGCTTCCACGGATCATTTAGAATAGATCTCAGCCTCGCAATGTCCTGCAAGAGCAGCGTGGGACGCTTGTAGGATGCGAAGCGTCGGGCAAATCCGAGGGTCAAGGCAGATGGATCGAGAAGCACTCCTGAGGCCATGATCAGGCGCGGATCAGTACCAGTGTTCAGCCACTTCTCGCGGGCTCTCGCCCTTATCTTGGCTATCAGCATGCCCTTCATGATGTTGTGGTGCGCCCAGAGTACATTGTCCGGAATCTCGTCTATAAGCTCCCAAATGCGGGGTTGATCGTGATCCTCCAGCCAGTTCCGGCCCAAATACCGATTAAATATCTCGTCACCCAGCCTGCGATCGATCCAGGATGGGACATGCACGCCATTGGTGATGTGATCAATTGGAACCTCATTGGGAGTCAGGTCCGGCCAGAGCTGCTGCCACATCTCGCGGGTGACATCACCATGCTTTTTGCTCACCGCGTTGCGATAGGCAGAGGAGCGCATGGCAAATGCTGTCATATTAAAGCCATCCGGCTTTGACGGATTCACGCCCAGCCTGAAGAATTCATCCCGGGAGAGGTCCAGGCCAGGAAGGTAAGAGCCGAAGTACTTGTCCATCAGCTGGAAAGAGAAGACATCGTGTCCCGCAGGCACAGGCGTGTGTGTGGTGAAGACAGTGGTGTTACGAACCTCATCGAAGGCATCACGGTAGCTCATACCTGCGTTTACCTTTTCGCGCACCCTCTCCAGGACTGCGAAAGCCGGGTGGCCTTCGTTCAGATGAAGGACAGAGTAGTCCACGCCCAGGGCCTGAAGGATGCGAACGCCCCCAATTCCAAGAACGATCTCTTGGCGCAAACGCTGTTCCAGGTCTCCGGTATAGAGGCGGTCGGAGATGCAGCGGTTCCATGGATCGTTGGCCTCGCTGGACGTGTCAATCAGATAAAGGTTTGTCATTCCCACTTTGACCTGCCACACCTCAAGGTAAACGGGCGGGTCCATAACAGGTACTTTGATGGAGATCGGATTCCCATCTGAGTCCATCATCCTGCGAATGGGTGCGTTCTCCCGGTCCAGGATCTCGCAGGCTCCCTCCTGCCAGCCGTCTGGCGAGATCATCTGCCGCAAGTAGCCTTGGGGATACATGAACCCAACCCCGACCATTGGGATTCCCAGGTCGCTTGCCTCTTTCAAAAAATCGCCTGCTAGGAATCCCAATCCGCCTGCATAAAATGGGAGAGCATGGTGCAAGCCATACTCTGCCGAGAAGTAGGCTATGGTATGTGATTTGGGATCTGCTATATTTGCACAAAACCATCCGCGAGATATGTCCATGTAGCTCTCAAAACGAGCCAAAACTGCATCATAATGTCTCAAAAAGTGAGGATCCCTTGAGGCAGCATCCAAGATATTCTTGTCAGTGAGGTTTATCATCTTCACAGGGTTGTGATTGCTCAGATACCAGCCCTGGCGGTTGAGAAGCTTGAAGATCGCACGCCCCTCAGGGTGCCAGCTCCACCAGAGGTTGTAGGCTAGCTCTCTCAGTCCTGAGATTCTTTCGGGCAAATTTGGGAATTTATCTTTGATGCCTTTCATGAATGAGTCAGCTCCAAAGCAAACCATCATATGGTCTTCTTGAGAGATATATC
>JAUCQD010000028.1 GCA_030372945.1 Methanothrix sp.
CAAGGCTCGCTCTATCTTCATACATATAAGGCTATGCGTCGAGAGCAATAATGCCCGATTCAAGCAATGAAGATTTTATCTGGCCAATGATCGCGATTCTCTAACTTGCAATTCAAATTTACAATGAATTTGGGAAGTAAAATGCTTTGATTCAGCGACAGTGCGCGACCTCAAGCCTGAGAACATGAAGCTGCTCGAAGAAGCATCGGTGTCTGGCAACATCTCGAACATCCAGCCCCTCGGCCTCTGCCATGTTTCGCACCTCATGCAATCCTGTCAGGCTGGATATCAGGAGAAGCGCTCTTCCCCCAAAACGGAGATGACCCGAGAGTACTTTCAAAAATCTGCTAATTGTCTTTCGACCGTCCTCGCCTCCATCTAGCGCAAAGTCGATCCACTGATCGGTCCTCTCCAGATCCGTAGTGGGGAGGTAAGGGGGATTGAAGAGTATCAGGTCGAACTTCCCTCCTAGGCCCGAAAACAGGTCGGCTCTAACGACCTCAAGGCCCTTCGCCTTCACCATCCTGACAGCATGAGGGTTTATGTCAGTTGCCAGGAGGCTTTTTACCCTTGGCGCCAGCTCCCAAGAGATAAGACCACTGCCACAGCCAATTTCGAGTGCCACGTCATCGGCCCTCGCCTCTTTTAGGGCAGCTCTGAGCAGGAGGTAGGTATCTTCTCTTGGAGGATATACCTCCTCAATTTGATGCTCGAAGGTCATCGACAAAGGCGCATATCTCCTTGATAATCGCAGGGTCCTTCAACAAGATCCCTGCTTCATAGTTGTCATCGGTGCCGCCTTTGGTGAGGTTGGCGGAGGTTATGATGGCCTCCCTGCGGTCTACCAGATAGATCTTTGCATGGAGCTTTCCTACCGGTACGATCTCTCCGCCGATGATTGCGACCTCCTCGTGAATGTCATCGCTCATGCCATTGCAATAATCCGCCTCACAGTCGCGCATAAATACCTTCAGCCTTCCTCCTCTGCGGGCGAACCTGTGCAGGGGAGCTTTTATGCGGTTCCAGGTCTGCATCTTAATCCAGGGAGATACTATGATTATTTCAAACTCGGCCCGCTCTAGCATATTTAGGAGACCGTCTTCAAATGTGTGGACACCTCTTG
>JAUCQD010000029.1 GCA_030372945.1 Methanothrix sp.
AAAGAGGTGCATAAAATGAAGAACATTGAGACTTTGATGAAGAAGGCAAGTGAACTGAAGGCTGAAGGGCTGGTGGAGGGCCAGATCTCAGAAGAGCTGAACATCTCCAGCGAGACTGTGACCTGGCTTCTCACTCATGCCGAGAAGGCGAGCACAGCCCCAGGCCCAAAAGACATCTCCGTGGACTGGTCGATAATCGGCAAGAGCGCTTTTCGACTGGGCCATATATCCCAGGCCCTCTCCGATGTCATTTATGAGACATTGGACGTCAATGAGTGCGGCGTGGATGTCGTCGTAGGCATTGCTTTGAGCGGCCTTCCTCTGGCGAGCATGGTGGCCAATGACCTGGCCGCAGACCTGGCCGTTTACACGCCCAGCAAGCAGATGCTCGCCCAGGAGAGCAAAAAGGTGCGTGGCAACTTGAGCTCCAACTTCTCGGATGTCAAGGATAAGGATTGCATCATCATCGACGATGTGATAACCTCAGGCCGGACGCTGGAGGAGACCGTTGAGTATCTGGACGAGCACGGAGCCAATATCAATGCGATCGCAGTCCTGATCGACAAAAAGGGCACGGACGAGATCGCAGGAGTGCCTGTGGTCTCTCTGCTTAAGGTAATAAGAGTAAACTGAGTCTGAATTAGGAGGCCTGAGCTAGAACCGCCTCTCAGTCTCATTTTCCTAGAAAGCCTTTTAGCATTCCTGCCACAATAGCGCCGGTCAACATGTTCTCCGAAGATGAATATCGATTGGACTTCTTCGTTGATGAGGGATTCCAGCGCAAGAAGTGCGAGAAATGTGGCAAATTCTTCTGGACCAGGGACGCAGTTCGGAAGACCTGCGGCGATCCGCCCTGCGATCCTTACACATTCATAGGAGCGCCCGTCTTTTCCAGAGAGCACGGCCTAGACGAGATGCGTGAGCATTACCTGAGCTACTTCGAGGCCCGCGGGCACACGCGCATAGCCCGCTATCCGGTCGTCGCCCGCTGGAGGGACGACATTTACCTGACCATTGCCTCCATCGCAGACTTCCAGCCTTTCGTGACATCCGGCCAGGTTCCGCCGCCTGCGAATCCGCTGACGATCAGCCAGCCATGCATTCGTCTGGATGACCTGGATTCCGTGGGCCGCTCTGGCCGCCATCTCACCACATTCGAGATGATGGCCCATCACGTCTTCAACACCCGCGAGCGAGAGATCTACTGGAAGGACAGGACGGTTCAGCTCTGCGATGAGCTCCTGCGGGGCCTCGGGATGGAGCCCACAGCTGTGACCTACAAGGAGAACCCCTGGGCTGGCGGTGGGAACGCTGGCCCAAGCGTTGAATGCCTGGTGGCAGGACTTGAGCTGGCGACGCTCGTCTTCATGGACCTGAAGGCCACGGTTGGCGGATCGATCAAGATCAAGGGTGAGGGCTACGAGAAGATGGACAACTACATCGTGGACACAGGCTACGGCTTGGAGCGGTTCGTCTGGGCCTCGAAGGGCTCTCCAACGATCTACGATGCCATCTTCCCAGACCTTGTACGGAAGGTCGCAGACTTGGCAGGAGTCGAGCACGACCTCAAGGACCCCGAGTACGCAGAGATCTTCGCCCAGAACGCACGGCTTGCGGGGATGGTGGACCTGGACGAGTACTCCATGAAGGATCTACGATCGAAGATCGCTGGCACTATCGGAATCGCTCCTGAGAGGCTGGAGGCCTCGATAGAGCCAATGGAGCGCATCTACGCAGTTGTGGACCACACCCGTTGCCTGGCTTTTATGCTGGGCGACGGCATCATTCCCTCAAACGTCAAGGCAGGATACCTGGCACGCCTGGTGATCCGCAGAACGCTGCGGCTCATGAAGGAGCTGGGCCTTGGGCTTCCGCTAGCCGACCTGGTTGAGATGCAGATCTCTCGGCTGGATTATCCCGACTGGAAGGAGAGGCTCGTCACCATCAAAGAGATCTTGGACCAGGAGGAGCAGAAGTATGCAGAGACCCTGGAGAAGGGAAGGCGCCTGGTGAAGAAGACTGCGGAGCATTTCAGGAAGCAAAATCGGCCGGTTCCGCTACAGGAGATGATCTCCCTTTACGACACGCACGGCATCCCGCCGGAGATCGCCCGCGAGTCAGCTGAAGGGCTGGGAGCGACGGTCGAGCTGCCGGACAACTTCTACTCCTTAGTGGCCAAGACACACATAAAAGCAGAACAAGAGGAAGCGCCAAAGCTCATCATCCCCGGAAAGACCGAGCTGCTGTTTTACGAGCATCCCTTCGACCAGACCTTCGAGGCCCGCGTGGTCGAAGTGCTGGACGGCGACTCGGTCATCCTGGACAGGACGCTTCTATACCCCGAAGGCGGAGGCCAGCCTGCGGATCACGGAATACTGGAGAAGGGAGGTTTAGAGTTCAGGGTAGTGGATGTGCAGAAGGTAGGCGACGTGGTGCTGCACAAGCTTGAGAAGCAGGGCGGCCTGCAGAAGGGCGATTACGTCAAGGGCAAGGTGGAAATGCGCCGCCGTCTGGCCCACGCACGTCACCACACCGCAACGCACCTGGTGCATGACTCAGCCAAACGCATTTTGGGAAAGCACATCTGGCAGGCGGGAGCGCAGAAGAGCGAGGACCGGGCGAGGCTGGACATATCCCACTACAAGCGCATCATTGATGCAGAGCTGAAGGCGATAGAGATGGAGGCCAATCGTCGGGTGATGGAGTGCGAGCCTGTGGACACCAAGTTCCTGCCCCGCTCCGAAGCCGAGAAGCTCTTCGGCTTTGAGCTTTACCAAGGCGGTGTGCCTCCAGGAAAGCAGATCCGGGTGGTGAAGGTCGGATCGGACATCGAGGCCTGCGCCGGAACGCACGTTACGAACACGGGAATGATTGGGGCCATCAAAATCCTGCGCACTGAGCGCATCCAGGATGGCGTGGAGAGGATAGAGTTTGCAGCTGGCGAGGCGGCAGTTCGGGCATGGCAAGAGAGGGACGACCTGCTAGCAGGGGCCGCGGACGTCCTGAGAGTCCCTGCGGATCAGCTGCCGAAGACCGCCAGCAGATTCTTCGAGGAGTGGAAAGGCCAGCAGAAGGAGATCGAGCGGCTGAAGGAGGACCTGGCAAAGGCCCGCCTGAGGAGCTTGAGCGCAGAGGCTCAGGAGATCGACGGCCTCAAGGTCGTGGTGCAGAAGATGGGCCAGGCGGACATCGACGAGCTGCTGAAGGCTGCTGCCCTGCTGGCAGAGCAGGACTATGTGGCCCTGCTCGGCTCGGAGACGGGAAAACTGGTGGCGGCTGTCGGGAAGTCGGGGCTTGCGAAAGGTGTGAAAGCGGGGAACATCATCAAGGCTGCTGCAAAGGCCCTGGGTGGCGGAGGCGGCGGACGGCCGGAGCTGGCGCAGGGAGGCGGGCCGAATGTGGCCAATCTCGATGAGGCATTGAGGGCGGGACGGGAGGCGATGAGGGCATAGCCCTTAACGCCTTACCTTATCATTCTCCTGCTTCTTTTAGCGCCCTCTTGTACAATTCTTCATTCAGCCAAAAGCCGCTTTCTTTCAGCCCGTCGAGTTCGTTTTTCAAGGAGCTGATCTTTCCTGTGTATTTTGCTCGTAACAAGAGTCCAATTGTGCCTGTGACTTTAAGGCCGTACTCTCTGGCCACAATCCTGGCATCATAATCATCCACGATGATCAGAGATGCTTTTTGCTCTAAAGCTAATACAATTGCTGCAGACTCGCCCTCATCAAGCAAAAGCATCAATGCTTTCTTAAGGTCCAAATCTTGAATCTCAACAGGATGGATCCATGCAGCACTTTCAATCTCTTTTGCATCGGGAGAACCGCTTTTCTTGACCGACTCGCCCATGACCTCACTTGGGATAAGAACCTCTGCAAAGAATTCTTTCAAAAGGTTAAGCCTGCCTAATTTGGATAGGTGTATCAGGGGAGTCGAGTAACAGATCACCCTTGGCAAAGGCCAGATCCTCCTCTAATTCCTCGATCGTATAATGCCTCTCGATCTTCCGCTTGCCCAGCTCTTCGAGAAATTCGCGTTTGGAGATCCCGGCCAGCCTGCGAGCTTTGCCCATGGTGAGGATGCCTCTCCCGTAGAGCGCCAGTGCAAGTTCCATCTTCAATACGCGCTCCTGATCGCTCCTTGGTATCTTCATGGGGTTGAGGACATCATCGGGAATGGCTATTGCAGTCATAATAATGCTTCAATTCAATATCTCTAAGCTTACTAATTAATTTTTTGTTTTTTGCAGGCAGAAATCATCTTCGCACCTGACGGTGCAGGACGGCATGGTCCTGCTGAGATCCGAGATTGGGGTGACTGCAGTAGGCAAGTCCGAACTAGCAAAATGAATGGTGGCTGGTATATTGATCCTCTACCTACAGAGCTGTCAGCTCACGCCCATTGGTGTAACTACATTATCCCCGCGCGGGCAGTCGTGGTTGGCTAATCGGACTATAAATGAGAGCGGAACCGAGTGGCTTAAAAACCAGCTCCCGTCGCCCCTCTTTCAGGTCCTTGAGGTGTGCGGAGGGAAGTGCGGCAGGGGAGCTTAGAGATACCTTGGTGGTCGATCAAATTTTGTGCAAATCGTAAATTCTGTCTGCAGGAGATGGATGAATAGGCCTTAATTTCTCAATTGGGCCTTTAATTGAAGTTTAATTTAGTCCAGATTTTACGTCGCGACATCTGAGATTTTGTATGGAAATGTAAAAACTTCAGAGAAATATCGATTTTCTAGTGTTGCTATCAGCCCTTGTCT
>JAUCQD010000030.1 GCA_030372945.1 Methanothrix sp.
GGCAGCACTGTTGGGTCTTTATTCCATACTACTGCTGCCCCTCAGGGAGAGCGAGAGATGGAAGAAGCGAGGGGTCACCGTCTGGGGTCCTGTTCCCCTGGCAGTGTTCTTGCGCACCACCAAGGGGCTGAAGCTTCTTGACAGATTGAGCCGTCCAAGGAGGTTTTGGAGGATCGTAGCATCAGCGGGCGTCCCTTTGGTCGTTCTGAGCATGGCCTATTTTCTGATACTCGTCCTGCTCATGGCCTATCTCATGATTCAAGAGCCTCCCCAGCCCAGCAACTACAATGCACCAAGGAACATACTGCTCATACCAGGCTTGAACGAGTACATCCCCTTCGTTTGGGGCTGGATAGCCCTCTTCGTAACCATGGTCGTACATGAGTTCGCCCACGGCATCCTGAGCCGCGTGGAGGGGGTGCGTGTCAAGTCCATGGGGATTGTCACCATATTCGTCGCTCCCATTGCTGCCTTCGTGGAGCCGGACGAGGAGGAGCTCTTTGGCACCAAGGACAAACCGCCTGCAGTCTCCAAAGGAGCCAGGATCAGGATATTGTCTGCTGGAGTCATATCCAACTTCATCGTTGCTGCAGTTGCCATGGCCCTCTTCTTCGGGCCGGTCATCGGCTCAATCACACCAGTTGACCGGACGATTGTGGTTGATGTCCAGGATGGCTCAGCAGCACAGATGGCTGGCATCGAGGAGGGCATGGCGCTGGTGGCTGCGAATGGAAAGGGGGTTGGAAGCCTCGAGGAGTTCTTCAGCAATATTGCCAGCGGGACGATGCAGATCAAGGTGATCCACAACGATTTAGAAGAGAGCCTGCAGCTTTCCGGCGAGCCGGAGCGCGGCATCATGGTGGCCTCTATATTCGAGAACTCTCCTGCATTCGCGGCAGGACTTCCTGCCCGAAGCGTCGTCACCAAAATAGACGGAGTTGAGATCGGCAATCTCGAGGGCTTCAGGAACAAAATGAATACAACTCATCCTGGCCAAACCGTAACCATAACCACAGGAGAGGGCAAGACCTACCTGGTTAACCTCACACAAAATGACAGAGTCAACAGCGCCAGCAGTAACGCAAATGCCGGGTTCATTGGAATCGGGATCTCCGGAAATGCAGTCTACTTGGGAGGCGCAGTATTCCAGGAAGCTCCCTCAAAGCAGTTCTTACAAGTTCTCAAAGCGATTCCCTACAGCGGCCTGCAGGGCTTCACCTACATGCTCAGCCTGCCCTTCTCAGGCATTCCAGGCTTCACTCAAAAAGGTTTTCCGGGCTTCAGCGGCTGGCTGACCACGATCTTTGAGCCCAGTGGTTGGGCTGAGCCATTGGGCGGCAAGTTCTTCTGGATAGCAAACCTGCTTCTCTGGGTGGGCTGGATCAACCTCTATGCTGGCCTCTTCAACTGTCTTCCTGCGGTGCCCCTCGACGGTGGCCACATCTTCAGGGACCTGGTACAGACGAGCTTTGAGCTGATCGTCAAGCCAAGTGAGGCTGAAAAGCTCACTAGGACCGTCGTGGCGCTCCTGGCCTGGATGGTGCTGACATCACTGCTCATCACCTTGGTGGCTCCTTTCACCCACTGGCTATCGCTCTAATCTTTCTCCTCCCTCGCGTTAGTTTTAAACGCCTTAAGGAATGACTGCATATTCCCGAAGGTTGGTCCAATGAGCATTCCCGCAATCGGGCTTTTGATAGCCCTTGTGGCCCTGGTGGGCGCAGCCCAGTCTCAAGAGATTGCAGACCTTTATTCCAACATCGACTCTGCAGATATAACGATCAATGGCGATGCAGCCAGTCATGTTCTGCGAATGGAGCTGATATCTGATGGCAAGGTGCTTCAGACTAAGAATATGATGCTCGATGGCCCGGGCACCTGGATTGTCAGGTGGTCGCCACTCGAAGCTAAAAAAGGCAACTACAATGCATGTGCCACTTTGCTGGTTGATGGAAAGGCAGTCTGCAAAAAGTGCTACAGCTTCTTCTACGGCGGAGTTGAACCAATAAGGTTCGATGTGCGAGATTTTCGTGCCGACTCTCGCGGCATGCATCTTTCAATCAGCAGCAGCGACCCAACGATAGTGGATATCTATTACATGCTCGTCTCTGGAAATAAGTCGGTCTACATAACCAGAGAGCAAGGCGTGCCGATCACAGGAGGTTTTTCCACACCGGTTCAGAAGGATTATGTCTGGAGGCAGATCCTTGAAAATAACAAATATTATACTGGAAGGGCGAAGATTGTGGAGCTGAACCACAACCAGGTCAGGACCTTCATGAACTCATTCTTGGCCAGCGACGACGCATTAATTACAGAGACCTACCAGGATGAAACGGGCGCCAGTGCCACGGTTGTGGGCAACTCGCGCGTTCCTTTTGAGGGAAAGCTTGTGTTCATATTATCCCAAAACGGCACAGTGCTGAGCACAACGGAGGAGAGGACTCCTGTGCTCCTTACAGGCGATGATGAGACTGTGGAGATCTCTTGGAATAAGACTTTGGAGCCTGGCATCTACCAATTGCGAACGATCCTGCTGGGTCAGGGCGGTGACATCAAGGATATGGAGGAGAATATAATCGAGGCAAAGTCCATCGTCCGCGCAAGCAATATAACTGACGCGCAGAAGACCTCGCCCCATCCGGCGGGCGCAGCTGCAGTGGCCATGATCGCGATCGCTCTCATCAGGCGGAGAAGACTCAGAGACGATGCTATATCAGGAGACGGTATTAATGCAAAAAATCGCTATTAGTAATATCTGCACTCTGGTGCTGCTGGCACTTGTGATTCCAGCCGCCATAGCAGACGACAATCAAAACAATACGCAAAAAGTTTTGCGTGCGGGCTTCATAAACACCAAGCCCGTGAACGACCTGGATGTATACGGCTCCAGGGCAGTGCAGAACCTCGGCAATATCTCCAATACGACATCGGTTTTCAATGCAAGCCAGCGCTTGGGAATGGTAGGCAAAATCAGCTATAATACACGCATTTACAAACCTCTCTACAACATCTCCGAATACTCCAGAACCAAACCTACATATCAAGTGCCAAGCAGCCTCTCCTCCAGGCCAGTTTACGACATAGAAAACTACCCTGTTATAAAATCCTCGACCAGCATACCTTAAGAGCCCTCTGAGGATCTCCTCAGAGGTACTTTTGAATTTTTGCTGCCAGCGTGCCTTTGGGATAGGCACCTACCAGTTTGTCCACAAGCTTTCCGTTCTTGAAGACCAGCAGAGTGGGAATCGCGGAGATTCTATGTTTGTTTGCGGTCTGCATATTTTGGTCGACGTTTAGCTTGCCAAAGACCACCTTTCCCTTCAGCTCTCCTGCAAGCTCTTCGATGATAGGTCCGAGCATCCTGCACGGTCCGCACCATTCTGCCCAGCAGTCCAAAATAAAGACTGGATACTGTTTTGCTGCTGAATCCAGCGTATCATCAGTGACAATTACTGGCTTGTCAGGAAGTTGCACCGATGGTGCAGGCGGCCTGTTCATCTCTTTCATCATCTTCTCCATTTTCTTCTTCCGTATCTCGTCCAGATCGTCCAAGTTCAACCCTCCAAGCTCTCCTGGGCCTTGATTATAAGTGATTTGAAGTGGCTCAGGTCCACGGGCATAACCTCAAATGGCAGATTTGTAAAATCGAAGAACTCCAGCAGCTGTTCTTCGCGCTGATGGGCATCTGACAGCGTATCAATATAGATGGCACCCCGGAAGGAGCCCATCTGCAACCTGGCCTCGGCCTGATCCCAGTTAAGGCGGGCGAAGATATCCTTCCAGGCGTCCAGCCAGCCTGGAGAGAGGTAAAAGAAGAGACCCTCTCTGGCCTTCTCCTCCATTGCCTTGCGAGTGATGAAAGCATCCACGCAGCTCTGGCAATCGATAAGGGTTGCATGATAAGGATTTAGGATGTCTTCGATCTTGGGGTGGCACTGGCCATATACCACTATTATTCCCTCGTATCCTTTTTTTTGACAATTCTCCAGCTCGCTTGTCAATGCCTCTCTTATATCATCGAAGTCCACGTGCAGACCTGACGCAAGGTAATGCGCCTCAAAAGGGAACCCCAGCTCAGATTGCAGTCCTTCGATCTCCTTTTGAAAGACGCCACATGCAATGATAGCGTACATGTCTTCTCAATACACAGTGACTCTTCTTACGCCCTCTATCTCCATGAGCTGGCGCACCAGGTCCCCTGGAATCTTGCCCTCTGCAATAATTGTGAGCTTTGGGCTCTCCACAAAATAGGGATCATCTGAAACCGCCTGGCGGATGGAGAGGCCAGTCTTGGCAACTGCGCTGGCCACATCGCCAAGTATTCCCGTCTTGGCTGCATCTGTCGGAGTTATCTCAATTACCCCCAGGCCCAAAATAGGCGCAACATCGCCCAGAAATATCATTGAGCGAACATTCTTGAACACTTTCCAGAGCATCTCGTCCTCGCGAATTGCCTGAGCTGTTGTGTCCACTACTCTGCGATCTACATCCAGCTCCTTGGCAATCTGCGCATGAGGTATCTCGATCTCGCCTGAGACGACGCGGCCCCTGTCGTTTACCTGGAAGCCCCTTTGCAGGATGAGGCGAATTACCTTCTCCTGGGCTGGATACCTCTTGAACTTGTTCAAAATCTCCTGCCACATGGTGCGTCACGTCATCATTTTACTTGAAAGTACAAAAGGCCTTCCTCAGGAGAACATCTCCTTTGGAGGCTGTCTGTACCCCTTTCTGGCCAGTCGAATGGTCTCCTCCAGATGCTTTTGCGTAATATCTCTCTCTTCCATTATGGCGTGATGCAGCGATGCCTTCAGGACCTTCTCTACCAGGTCTCTTCCTGAGAAGCCCTCTGTCATCCTAGCGATCTCCTGCAAATTCACGTTCTCAAGCTTCAGGGGCAAAGTTGCAGCATTCTTCTCCAACAGCTGCAACCTCTCATCCATGTTAGGCAGCTTGAACTCGATCTCCTCCTCAAACCTGGACCGCACCGAAGCGTCGAGAACCTCAATCTGGTTGGTGGCAGCAATTGTGCAGACACCAATTCGACGCGAAATGCCATCCATCTCAGTGAGAAGCGAGTTCACGATCTCGGAGACATCGCCCCTTAGGTCCTGATACCTCCTGTCCAGGGCAATTGCGTCAAGCTCATCTATGAACACAATGCATGGAGCAATCTCTTCTGCCTTCTCGTAAAGGCTATGAATCTGCCTAGCTCCCTCGCCCACAAATTCGCCAATCAAACTGGTGGCC
>JAUCQD010000031.1 GCA_030372945.1 Methanothrix sp.
ATCATGCGGCTGGATAGAACCGGCCTGCCACATGCCAGGTAGTTGAAGACCTTTCCTCCTGCTGCATACTCATTCTTCTTCATCATCTTCAGAGGATTGAGCCCGATGTCCATCGCGGAGATATACAGGGATAGCTCCGAGTACGGCACGGCTCCAGTGAAGACAACCCTGTCCGCCACCCCCAAACTCTCGGCCTGGCTCTTTATCAGATCTCCGTAATCTGTGAACAGGCCAGGTCCCACCACCAGGAGGGTGACATCCAACTTTGGCAGAGCCTGCACCACTGTCTCCAGGTCAACCCAGTGCTCCAATGAGCCCACATAGCCTATCACCTTCCCCTTCAAGCCAAGAGCGCCCTTGGCCTCGTCTGCTGGCAATGGCCGGAGCAGCCTCGTGTCCACGCCGTTGGGAATCACTGCTATGTCTTTTACGCCCAGATCGCGAAGGAACCGAGAGAGCTCATTTGTGACTGTTATGACAGAGCGAGCATGACGCAGGTTGTACCTGGTGATGAAGCGCACGACCCATTTGACCAATTCCCCCAAGGCCGATCCCGGATAGTAAACTGACGCCGATTCTTCCAGGTGATCTAGATAGTCAAAAACGACCGGCGCTCCTGCGAAATTGGCGGCAAAAGAGGGAAGGATATTTGTGGAGAGCATCACATCAATCCTCTCCCTCTTCACGAGGCTCCTTATCTTGGCAAAGTGATAAGGAAAGTTCAACAGATAATAGAGCGAAGGATCCTCTGCATCAAACAGGCTTGCACTCACAAGCTGACACTTCGTCTCCCTGGGCTGCAGGCTCTTGAACCGAGACAGGGCGAAGTGCAGCACATAGACCTCGTGCTCCTCTGCCAGAGCGTCGAAGATGAAGTTGAGACGGTTTGGAACTGGATGCCTGATCCAGTCTGTTGTGGGAATTACTAATATCTTCATTTGGCATTCATTGTCCTTTCGTCTTGCTGTGTTCCTGCACCCTGCTTCTATAAAAGCCTGGGCCTTCTCTATGCAGCTATTTCATAATTTTTATGAACCCTGGACCGAAAAGATATAAAGCAAGTTCTGCGCCACATATCTATTTGAGTTATCCTGGCTGTGATGAATTTGAAGGCAGTCATATTGGCGGCCGGTGAAGGCCGCAGGTGCAGGCCACTTACACAG
>JAUCQD010000032.1 GCA_030372945.1 Methanothrix sp.
GATCATATGCACCCTGTTTCTTCTTTGCTCAGCCTGCCTAGCAGATGATCTCATGTTTTTTGCAGACGATCACTACAAAGCCGTTGGGCTGCGTCATCTCAATGCATCAGTCGCAAATCCGGTCTTGGGCAGGGGAGACAATCTCCTCAGGATAACTCTGGCCAACCACGGCAGGCTGGAGGAGCTTGTGCCGATAAGCGGTAACGGTTCAAAGGACGACATACTCAAGGAGATGGCCGAAGAGATGCGCAGCATCGATGCGTTCAGCATCACTGCAGCCTTGGAGGATGCAGGTCCAGTAACAGTCAGATCAGGGCCGCAGCACATAGGGTCTTTGCCATCCGGCTCTGTGGCCGAGCTGGAGTTCAACCTCTCTGTTGGAGATGAGGCCAGCGGCTGGTATGTCCTCCCCCTCCGCCTGGATTTTTTGCGCCAGGCTGACGTGAGCGTGAGCAATGGTGACAGTTCGCCTCTCCTGCAGCCGGAAAATCTCAGTCTGAGCATAGGGGTGCTTGTTGTTGGCACTGCCGGTCCGCTGAGGATCCTGGGAACGAAATCCGATCTCGTCCCCGGAGATCGCAAAACCCTAATGGCCATAATCGAGAACGATGGTTCAGACGCTCTTCACAACTGCTCTGCCCGCCTTGTAGCCGCGAGTCCATTTCACGCCGACACAGGAGCATCTGCAGTGGGGGATCTGTTGCCTGGAGCATTGGCCGTGGCCAGCTTCTCCGTGCGAGTAGACGGGAATGCAAGCTGGCAGGACTACCAGCTCGGTTGCGAGATCAGCTCAGATGAAGGCATAAACATGCTCTCATTTCCTGTAACAGTAAAGAAAACTGGCAGCTCTTTTTGGAACCTGGCAGTGCCATTGCTCGGGTTATTGATAGCATCTGTTTTTGTATTCCAAAAAAGACGGATTCTGATGCGAAGGCTTGGGAGAAGAAGGTAGCAATGGGAGAAAAGACTGTACAGGCACAAGGGATTTGCAAGAGCTACAGGAGCTTTTTTGGGGCCGCCACCACTGTGCTAAAAGACATATCCCTGGAGGTCGAAGCAGGAGAGATCTTCGGTCTCCTCGGGCCGAATGGATCGGGAAAGACAACCCTCATATCGATCTTCTCAACCTTGATCTACCCGGAGATCGGAAGGCTGCGCATCCTAGGCCTGGATGCGGAAAGAGACAGGGACGAAATTCGTAAATTGATAAACATCAGCACTGCTAAGCCCAACTTTCCATGGAGCCTGACAGTAAAAGAGAATTTGCGCCACTTTGGGATGCTCTACGGCCTGTATGGTACTGCTCTCTCGCAGATCGTAAGAGACCAAATAGATGCCTTTGAGCTTGGAGATTTTCAGGACATGAAGTTTGAAGACCTCTCTACGGGCTTGAAGCAGCGTCTGTCCCTTGCCAAGGCCATGCTCAATCAGCCTCGACTGCTGTTCCTGGATGAGCCCACAACAGGCCTTGATCCCGACATCTCCATGAAGACGCGCCAGCTAATCCAGAGAATCCATGAGGAAGAGAAGATCTCCGTAGTGCTCTCCACGCACTACATGCCCGAGGCCGAGATGCTCTGCGACAGAATTGCATTCCTGCGCAGGGGTGAAATCGTGGCCCTGGACACGCCCCAGAACCTTAAGAACCAGCTCGGCCTGGGTGAGAAGGTGACTGTATTGTACGAGGGCAGTGTCGGCATCGCAGAGCTTGAGAGGTTGCCTGGCGTCATAAGCCTCTTTTCATCGCCCGGAAGGGTGGAGATGACGATCGACAGGAGCACTGAGAGCTTGGACATGATCGTCAAGCACTTTGCCAAAGCAAGGATTCTGGATATAATCATAAAGGAGCCCGATCTGGAGGACGTATTTCTTGAACTGGCGCGGTAAGCTGAATAAATACCTGGCCTCGGCCTATAAGAACTGGATCATCTCCAGGAGAAACATCTTCACCATCTTCGAGATCTTCTTCTGGCCCATGATCAGCCTGCTCTCAATCGGCCTGCTGACGAAGTTTCTGAAGGTCGGTGAGGGAATGGTCTCCTTTCTGCTGGTAGGAGCTATAGCTCTCACCATCCTTCAAGTGGCGCAGATAGATGTAGCCTACGTTCTCTTGTTTGACATGTGGTCCAAGAGCATCAAGAACACCTTCATCGCACCTGTACGAAGCTATCACCTGGTCTTCGGGGCCCTGCTGTTCGGCGTTGCCCGGGGAAGCGTCGTATTCTTAATCCTGGTGCTCGTCAGCCACCACCTCTTCGGCTTCAATTTCCTGGCAGGAGGGATTCTGCCGGTGCTCATATTTCTTGCAGGGGTCTTTGCCGTCTCGGCCATCATCGGCATCATCGTATGCATTTCCATCCTCACCTTTGGCCAGAAGGCGGATGTAGCTGCATGGAGCCTTAGCGGTTTGATCCTGCTCATCAGCGGAATTTACTATCCTGTTGATGTGCTGCCCGCGCCGCTGCAGGCTGCAGCCAGAGCCATACCACTGACGTATTTTCTGGAATATTACAGGTCGGTATTTATCCCCGAACAGCACAATTTAGCTCTTGGAGCAACACTTGCAGGCCTTTACCTGGTCGTTGGCTTGATACTTTTCGACAGAGCCATAGAGAGAGCAAGAAGGACAGGCATAATGCTGAGACTGTCGGAATAGATATTTGGAGACGTTAGCTGTGATAAAGGGCATTATCGGAAGGGTCGCTGTAGGAGACATGCAGCCTGTGAGGTCGATGGGCGTCATCAACTTGAGCCGTGAGTCCTTTTACAAGGGCTCTGTGGCCTGCCCAGACGATGCGCTCTCGAAGGCCCTGGCCATGCAGTCCGAGGGTGCAGACCTGATCGACATCGGGGCCGTCTCAACCGCACCAGGATCGCCTCCCGTGGACGAGGCTCAGGAGCGGGAGCGGCTCATTCCAGCATTAAAGCAGATCCTAAACAACCTGACCATCGATGTATCCATAGACACTCAAAGGGCGAGCATCGCAGCCGAGGCGCTAAGTTTGGGCGCCACCTGCATAAACGATGTCTCGGGGCTGCATGATCCTATGATGGCAAAAACCGTTGCCGATCATGACGGCTCCCTTATCATCATGGCCTCCGACCGGGTGCCTGGCGACCTGCTGAGCCTCGACCAAATAATTCCTCTGCTTGGAGAGAGGGTGAGGGCTGCGGTTCGATCTGGCGTATCTCTACACAAGATCACCCTGGACCCTGGGGTAGGCAAATGGATACCTGAAAAGACTACAGAGCACGATCTGGCGATCTTAGATGGCTACAGACGAATGCGCTCTCTTGGTCGCCCGTATCTTGCGGCGCTCTCCCGCAAGACCTTCATCGGAGCAACATTGAACTTGCAAAATCCTTTTGACAGGCTGGGCGGCACTCTGGCAGCAACAGCAGTCGCAGTCTACCTTGGAGCTCACATCGTCAGGACTCATGATGTCTCTGCCAGCCTTGAGACCATTCGCATGGCTCAGGCGATAAGGGGGCGGCCGGCGAGCGCTGAGTGCGATGAGATAAATGTGGAGGTACTGGGATACCTGGGGCAGGGCGAGGACATCGCAGAGACCTTCAAGCGCACTGGAGTCGATGAGCGTGGCATGGGAATACTGGCAAAGAAAAGCTCCTTTCGGATCCTCTCTGTGCAAGGTTTGAGCTCAATGGAGGCCCTGGTGATAAAGCAGGAGATGCTGGCACGCGGTGGCGACGCAGCCATCCCCAAGCTTGCTCTGCGCTGCGACGAGCGGCCAAAAGAGGTTTTAATCTTTGGCACCCTCTCTCAGATCAGCGGCCTCGTCAAGAACCTGAGAGGACAACCATTCCGCCTCCCGCAGGTGGCGAGCTGCATAAACGATGCCCTCGGGCGGATAGATGGCCCTGAGCGCTACAGGTGATTCTCTTGCAAGTTTTGGGGATAAAAACGGATCTCATAGCAGTCGGCGACGATCTGGTCGGGGCTCTGAAAAAAGGCATGGCAGCCGCAGGCCTTAGCTTGCAGGATGGAGACATTCTCGTAGTCTCTGAGAGCACTGTAGCCACATCGGAAGGACGCGTATTCAAGCTGGAGGATGTCTCGCCAGGCGACCTGGCCTGCACCCTGGCAGCCAAGTATCACAAAGATCCGCGCGAGATGGAGCTCATACTTCGCGAGTCAGACGAGATAATAGGTGGAATCCCGGGCGTCGTTCTCACACTGAACAAGGGATTTCTTTATCCAAATGCAGGTATTGATAACTCCAACGCGCCCCCTGGACACGTGGTTCTCTTTCCCGCCGATGCGCAAAAATCTGCAATGGAGATTCGTGAGCGAATGGCAAACGGAAAGAAGATCGGCGTCATCATCGGAGACAGTCGTACTCATCCTCTCCGGCTTGGATGCGTTGGCGTGGCCCTGGGTTGCGCAGGTCTGGAGGCGGTCGAGGATGCACGCGGCCAAAAGGACCTCTTCGGCAGAGAGCTGAAGATCACACGCAAGGCAGTGGCCGATAACCTCGTTTCAGCAGCTCAAATAGTGATGGGCGAAGGAGATGAAGGGATTCCGGCCGTAATAATCAGAGATGCACCAGTGTCGATTCGAGAAGTGTCCAGCGAGATACCCACCATACCCCCCCAGGAGTGCATGTACCTCGGAGCCCGTCGCTCTGGTCCCAGGCCTTACACCGGTGGCTATGATGATCTTATCGAGCAGGCGATGGAGGCGATGGATGATGCTTACGCCCCATACTCAGGGTTCAAAGTTGGAGCTGCGCTTCTATGCAAGAGCGGCAGGATATACTCAGCTGGCAACATGGAGAACGCCTCGTCCGGGGCAGATATCTGTGCCGAAAGGGCAGCTGTGGCCAAAGCCATAGCGTCAGGGGAGCGAGAGTTTGAGGCCATAGCCGTTGTGGGAGATACTCCGGAGCCAATCTCGCCTTGCGGGATATGCCGTCAGAGCTTGATTGAGTTTGGCAAAGAGATTCAGGTCGTCATGGTAAATTTGAGAGGGGACACTGCGATAGCATCAATAGAGGATCTTCTGCCAAGAGCTTTTACTGGCAGGTGCATGGGATTGAAGATCTGAGAGCATTGTTTATGGACTTGACGGGATTCGAACCCGTGGCCTCCGCCTTGCGAAGGCGGCGATCTACCACTGATCTACAAGCCCTTGTCATCAGACTTAAAATGATGAGGGCTTTAAATGAGCCCTACCTCTTCTACCTCAACAGACTCCACGCCCGCAAGCTTGGCAAAGGCAGCTTCTATCTCATCCGGACTGTGGCCTCCTTTGTCGTCCATAATGGTTACTACTATCAGAGCTTTAAGTCCAAAGGCAATGGGCATCTCTTCGATGACGTGTAGCCTGGCAAAGGTTGGTACTGCTCTCTTGATATCTTCTGTGAGCTTGGCAAGATCAATGTCAGTGCTCTCCGGCATGATCTTCATTCTTACTGCAGCGTCTCCCATAATCCACCTCACGGCCCTGAAAAGCCACAGGCTTTGCAGGTATAAACGTTGCTCTGTTTCTTACATCGGTTGCATCTGGCGATCACGGTACCGCAGCTTGGGCAGGGGAACTTCGTCCCGCCAACGCCGGTCAGCGTAATGCCACATGATATGCATCTCTCTGGCAGTTCTTCCTTCATGTTATCTCCTTCCTGGTTGATTTTTTTCCCTGTATAAACCTTCCCATAGCCATGTGGGACGCAGAACGAGTGGCATTTAGGAAACGCTCATCTTATGATAGTTCCCCCTCTGCCGCTTCTCAGCGCCGAGACAAACTGTTGAGGATCGGTGCCATTTAATACCCAAATGCTTCCGCCTCTGCACAATCCCTGCAGAAGCCACAAGGTGCCCTGATCGATGCAACTCTCTTTTCCCACCAGAGAACTTGCACATAGCTCTTCCTGGACCTTTCCCTCAAGGATGACCCCGTCCACATCAGTTGCCTTGATGAGGGCTGAGCCGAGCCTGAAGGCTACCAGCATCGCCACTGAGTCAGAGGTGTAGTTCCAGTTATGCTCAAGCCCAAAGTCGTCCTCCAGCATAGCCTTATACGGCAGAAGGATCTCGACTGTGGGATATTCGCTATGAGGACGTCGGATATCTCCTGTGAGCCGCGCGCCAGTTCCATCTGCCAAAAAGTGTGCATACTGCTCCATGGCCAAAATTGCCATCCAATGCGCAGCCTCCTCTGAGACCTTGTGCTGTATGAAAAGATCCCAAACAAGGTCGGCCATGGGCCCCCCGCCTGGCACAACCAGAAAGCTGTAGCCTTCATCGGCCAGTGTAAATAGAGAGCGTATCAACTCCCTCGAGGATGCTATGAGGCTGCCGCCCACTTTTAATACATAGAAATGCATCGGCTTTGAATTAACGAGCATGTATTTTAGGCTCTTCGATGAACTTGGAAATGTATCATGGCATGGAAAAGGTTATTCCATAGGTCAGAGGCATCATGGTAGCCAAGGTCGATTGGATGTAGGGTAGGGAGGGACACTCCATAATCGACCTTTGCCGTATGTCCTGACGGTTTCAGTCGTAAATAAGGATTTCGGTTGAGGTGAATGAGAATGATAACTCCTCTCCTGGCAGTAGATGCCATCATACTCTTTCGCGGAGGGATTGTGCTCATAAAGCGGCACAATCCGCCATATCGGGGCTGCTATGCCCTTCCTGGTGGCTTTGTGGAGGTGGGCGAGAGGGTCGAGGATGCAGTGAAAAGGGAGGCCCGAGAGGAGACCGGCCTTGACATCGCTTTGAGGGATCTGGTGGGCATCTACTCAGACCCTGGGCGCGACCCCAGAGGGCACGTGGTGTCAGTCGCATACCTTGCAGAGGGCCGAGGAGATCTGGTATCTGGGTCGGATGCAAGGTCTGCTGAGGTCTTCCCATTGCAGAGCCTCCCGCCACTGGCCTTCGATCATGAGAAAATAATCGACGATGCCCTACGGAAGGCTGGCAAGAGAGATGCAAAACAATCAAATCAAAGTACGGTAATTGGTTTTTTGGGAGATCCAAGAATGGAAAAGACAAGAGAGCTCATTGAGATGTATGCGCTTCAGAACGCAGTGAAGTACAAGGCAGCTCCAAACGCCGGAGCTGTCATGGGCAAGCTCATGGGCGAGCATCCTGAGCTTCGAGCCCAGGCCAAAGAGTTATCGCCACTTGTAAAAGAGGTCCTGGCCGAGGTGGAAAAGGCAGGCCCGGATGAGTGGCACAGGAGGCTGGAGGCCATAGCGCCCGAGCTTTTAGTGGAGCTCTCTGTGAAAAAAGAACCCGACAAAGGCCTGCCGGATCTGCAAGGCGCAAGTGGTGGCGTGGTCATGCGCTTTGCGCCCAACCCAAATGGTCCGCCGACGCTTGGCAGCGCGCGAGGCATCATTGTAAACTCGGAATATGTCAAAAAGTACGGCGGCAAGTTCATCATACGCTTTGATGACACCGATCCCGTGAAGAAGCGGCCAATGCCTGAGGCTTACGGCTGGTATCTGGAGGACTGCGCCTGGCTGGATGCCAAGCCCGATTTGGTGATAACGGCGAGCGAGAGGATCGATCTATACTATCCGATAGTCGAGGAGCTGATCTCGAGGGGCGGGGCTTATGTTTGCGGCTGTCCTCAGTCAGTCTTCAAGGAGCACAAGGACAGGGGTGTGCCCTGCGAGCACAGGGATCAGACAGCAGAGAAGAACCTCGAGCTCTGGGGGCAGATGCTCGATGGCACTCTGGCCGAAGGCCAGGCGGTTTTGAGGATCAAGACGGACATGGGCCACAAGGATCCAGCAATTCGTGACTGGCCAGCCTTCCGGATCGTCTCGACGCCTCATCCACTGGTAGGAAGCAAGTTTCGTGTCTGGCCGCTGCTAGATTTCGAGTCGGCTGTGGAGGATCATCTGCTCGGCACGACTCACATACTGAGAGGCAAGGATCTGGCCGACAGCGGTAGCCGACAGAAGTATTTGTACGATTATTTAGGCTGGAAGTATCCGCAGGTGATTCACTGGGGCAGGATAAGGATCCATCAGTTCGGATCATTCAGCACAAGCAAACTGCGCAAGGCCATAGAGGCAGGTGAGTATACTGGCTGGGACGATCCCAGGGTGCCAACGGTGCGGGCCATGCGCTGTCGGGGCATTCAGCCAGAGGCTCTGCGCAAGTTCATGATAGACCTTGGCGTGGGCGAGACGGACATTGCCATCAGCATGGATTCCATCTATGCCGAGAACAGGAAGCTCATAGATCCCAAGGCCAATCGGTACTTTTTCGTGTGGAATCCAGTCGAGCTACAAATAGAGGGCGATGTTCCCTCTATCGCAAAAGCGCCGCTGCATCCTGCAATAGACAGAGGATACAGGGAGATACCGGCTAAAAACAAGGTCTTCATCTGTCACAGCGATCTTGAGGGCCTGAAGATAGGAGAGAGGATCCGGCTGAAGGACCTGTGCAATGTGGAGATCTTGAGCCTTGAGCCTGCGAGGGCGCGCTTCGAGGGCAGGGATGTGGGCAAGAGGATGAAGATCATCCACTGGGCGCCCGCAAGCGGCGTGGCAGTGAAGGTATTGAAGCCAGATGGGATCGACGAGGGCGTGGGCGAGGCAGGAATAGCCAAGGAGCTGAACCAGGTTGTGCAGTTTGAGCGCTATGGATTTGTGCGGATCAATCGGCTCGGCGAGCCGATAATTGCGAACTTTGCGCACCGCTGAAAGATCACAAGAGATCCATTTGGTGAAGGGCTCCAGCAAGGAACGCAGCCAGGGCGAATGCCATTCCGATCTTGAGCGCCCTCTGCGATCCTGCGGCATTTCCTCTGGCCACAATCATGATCGAGGCAAGGAAGAAGAGATCTGCTACAGTAACTATTGCCATGTACGCCATACCAAAAGGTGCAGTGAAGCTCAGTGCCACTGCAAGAGCGGCAAAGGCGGCTGCCAGGGCCGATGCAGTTCGCACCCCTGCCAAGATTGGAAGCGTCTTTGCACCGCCCACGCGGTCTCCTTCCATGTCCTCCACATCCTTCATGATCTCGCGGCTCATGGTCGCCAAGAATGAGAGGAGAAAAGGAACCTTGTTTGCCAGTAGCCCGGCAACGCCTGCTGCACCTCCCCCGAAGAGGAAGACTGAGCCCGTCAGAAAAGCAACGCAGATGTTTCCTGCGAGTGGCGTGGCCTTGAGGCTCCTGGCATAAATGATCAACAGAGCTGAGTTGAGGACTGCCACCCCAAGGCAGATCTGATTCACAACTCCTGCCATAATGCAGCCCGAAGCAAAAAGGATCAGCGAATAGCGGAGGGCCGTCTGGGAATCGATTCTACCGCTGGGTATTGGCCGCTTTGGTCTGTTGACGGCATCGATCGCTCGATCGTAGTAATCGTTAACGGCGTTGCCAGCGCCAGTGATCAAGAAAACTGACAGGAATATCAAGATTAAAATCCTTGGATTTTGGCTCAGGGCGATTGCCAGTCCGATGACGGCAGCTATGCCTGCCATAGTGCAGTTGATCGGACGCAAAATCTCCCAGAATGCCCTCAAAGCCTCAATCACCTAGCTCAACTAAGAGCGTGTCACGTATTCCAGATAGATCTCAGTTAAGTATCTATCGATATAGCTAAATCTTGCGGCCTTGCCGGTTTGGTGAGACAGCCTGATGCGAAAAGTGCTGCTCGAAGGCACCCTCTCCCTGTAGATGTGGCCTGCCGACAGCATTCTGCAGACCACTCTCGAGCACTTGCTGCTATCGATACATAAAAGCCTTCGGAGCTCCGACTGGAGAAGGCCGTCTGATGTTGAGCCGATTAGATTTAGTGCTCTCTCTTGCAGGGCCAAGGAGCTGTTTGCAGGAGTCTCTCCTATCTTTCTTGACATCGCAATCACAAACCAGGATTAAACTTAATTTATTTTGTTATAGTCATAGTATAAATTCTTTTTGACAAGATGCTGTTTTTTGTCTTAAAATTTTATAAGAATATCCGAAAATATGAAAAAATAAAAACATACTCATCATGGCGATGACCGATGCAACCTGATTCAAACCTTCCATCAGCGTTGCCAAATGCCTGCCCAAGCCCAAAGCTATTTGCGTCTTCGGTAGATCTCTCGCATCATCTCTCTGTGCAAAGAAGCCATCATATCTCCAAGGATGCCGATGAGAAATAGCTGAAAGCCCACGATTATCAATATCGCAGTTAAAATTGTTAGGGGAATGTGCTCAATGCGCCAGTTGATCCAGTCTCTTGCAACATAAAGTCCGATCAAAAATCCGACTGCACCAAATATGGAGCCGATCAGGCCGAAGAAGAACATGGGATTCTCGGTCTTAGCCATTCGAAATATTGTGAGGGCTATCTTCAGTCCGTCTCGAAAAGGATTGAGCTTCGTCCTCGTGCCGATGGCCCTTGGCATGTAGGTGATAGGAATCTCCATGATGCGCAATCCCTTTTTCACGCTCTCAATCGTCATCTCCGACTCGATCTCAAATCCCGGCGTGGAGAGATCCAGAAGGCGTATGCCATCTGTCGTGAAGGCCCTGTACCCTGAGAGGATGTCTTTGAGATGAACGCCGTAGATAAAGACGAAAAAGCGGTTGATGATTTTGTTGCCGAACATGTTCAGACGCTTTAGTGCACCGCCCTTCAAGTGGCCGAACCGGTTTCCAACAACGTGGTCTGCTCTGCCCTTGAACAAAGGGTCCAAAAGCATAAAAGCCTCGGAAGGCAGATACGTCCCATCGCCGTCAATCAAAAGTATATACGGTTGTTCGATCGTCTCAAAGACCTCTTTTAGCGCCTGACCCTTGCCTGAGCCCGACTGGAGGACTACGCGAGCACCGGCAGTTTCTGCCTTCGAGACCGTTGCGTCTTTGCTGTGGCCGTCCACACAACCAGTATGTTCTCGAAGCCCATGGCTCGGAATTCTCGGATCACCGATTCGATGGACTCCTCTTCGTCGAGGGTCGGTATGAGGACGCAGACGTCTTGGTAACTCAAGCGGGCTCAGCTCTGTACTGGTTGTATTCGGCCTGACTGGCGAGGCTCATTAAATAGCTTTTCTCATGGCCTCGTGTATGATCTGCAAATAACGCTCCTCCAGCTCCTTCATATCACTTCCGGCGTCTTCGATGTATAACCTTAAAATAGGCTCAGTGTTGCTGGGCCTGATAAGCACGCTATGACTTTCGGTTGTGATCTTCAGCCCGTCGGTTGTATCCGGTTCCTGCCTTGCCAGAGCCTCGTTCAGTCGACGCATGACGTCCGCCGGATCTTCACTGAGGCGGATGCTAATTTGCCTGTAGGGATAATCCGGTATCTGGTCTGCGAGCGCTGATAGCTTTTCGCCTTCTGAGATGATCTCGCCTATGGCCAGGCTCATGGCAAATGGGTCGTCAGAGTACTGGAACTCCGGCAAGAAGAAGTGGCCGCTGCGCTCTACCCCTAAAACCGCCCTTTCGTTCTTGACACGATTGGCCACGAAGACATCTCCCACCTTCTCTCTCAAAACCTTTATGCCGTCCTTCTCAAGCTCGCGCTCCATGATCATGGAACAATCGAAGCCTGATATGACCAGATCTCCTGACTTGTACCTGCGACGAGCAATGATTATGGCCACCTTTTCCGGCGGCAATACCCTGCCCCTGTCATCGATGATGATCCCTCGATCTGCATCTGGGTCAAAACCCACACCAAAGTCGGCCCCGCTATCGACTACGACCTTACAGGCAGGCATGAGAGATTTTTCGTTGGGGGCTGGCCCGCGGCCAGGGAAGCAGCCGTCCATGGTGCCGTTCATCACAATAGAGTCAAAGCCCAGTCTCTCATAAAATGAGTTCATGGTACACGCAGAACCATTGCCCATGTCCAGGACTATTTTCAGCGACCGCAAAACCTTGAGCTTCCTTGCCACATACTGTCTGTACCTCTCGATGGCCTCATCTGGCGAGCGGGCGATCTCTCGACCACTTCCAGAGAGAAAGCCGCCTTCGCTGTAGAACTTCATGATGGACGACTCCTGGTAGAGCAGGCCATAGCCGTCACCTGTCCTGAAACGAACGCCGTTGTACTCTGGGGGGTTGTGAGAGGCGGAGATGTAGGCTGCTGCTTTGAGCCTGTCTGCCCATGTGATATAGCTCAAAATGGCAATGGGGATGACGCCAAAGCTTTGTACCTCGCAGCCGGTTGAAAGTACCCCATTTAAAAAAGCCTTCTGCAATGATGGCCCGCTGATGCGCGTATCTCTGCCAAGCGAGACCTTTCCTCCGCCCGCATAAGATCCGAAGGATTCACCCACTCGCCTGGTCAGCTCTTCTGTGAGATCGGTGCCGTAGACACCTCTAACATCATACGCCCTGAAGACTGTCACAAGATCTAAGTTGGCTGCGGCATTTAAATTATTTTCTGCCCATCAGACACAGTTTGGCAGCAAAATCATTCATGCTTTGCGAGAACTATCTCCATGGAGGAGACATTCACAGTTCTGCCCTCATCGTTAGGGATGGCCTCTGTGCCGATGGTTATTCCCAAAACCCTGAGGTTGGGCATGAACCTGTTTTTAGCGATCTCTGCAGCATCAACTGCACGTGAGATCGAGCGCCCCCTGGCCTTCAGTGTGACGCTAGAGACCGGCTTGTTGAACTGGGTCATCAATGCAAGCACGTAGTTCATGACTGGCTTGTCTCCGATGAAGATCACTGCATTGTCTTCCATACACTCACCCCATCCTTTTGCTTTTCTTGGGCAGGTTATTAATCCTTTCTCCCGAGGACTGAGGCAAAGGCAAAATTGGGCTTTACTGCTTCTATCTTTATGCGCAGTCGCTCGCCAATCTTCGCCCCGCGCACAATGACCGCGAAGCCATCCACCATGGCCACACCATCACCGGATTTGCCAGTAGACTCAATCAGAACATCAAGGATGTCTCCTCTTCGCACCGGCCCCGTGAGGAGCTTCTTGGCGACTATGTAGGTCTCTGCACTCTCCTTCCTGGAGGCGGCAGGAGTGTGGGCCTGCACAGATTCAAACTCCCTTTTCACCTCGTTCAGATAATCTGCGAACATGTCGCCCTGGAAGACCTTGACCACGAAGTTGCCCCGCGGCTTGAGAAGCTTCAGAGCAGCGCGCAGCGCAGAGCGCGCCAGGTCTACTGACACAGCATGGTCCATGTCCCAGGCGCCGGTTAATTTGGGAGCAGCATCGCAGATCACCACATCTGCGCTTCCACCAAGTGCGTTCTTGATCATGTCCACAGTGCTCTCCTGAGTGATGTCAGCCTTAAGGGTGATCACATCCGGGATGCGCTCGATCTCCTCCAGGTCCACCCCCACGATCCTTCCGCCTGATAGCTTGCGGGCCACCTGTAGCCATCCGCCAGGCGCAGCCCCCAGGTCCACGACGCTGTCGCCCCTCTTGATGATGTGGAACTTTTCGTTTATCTGCAAGAGCTTGAAGGCGGAGCGGGCCCTGTAGCCCTCTTCTTTTGCGAGACGATAATAGTAATCTCTCTGATCCCTGGCCATCCCTTGGAGAAAAGAGAGTCAAAGGATAAAGGTTTGCCCAGCAGATCACCAGCGACGATGTTATATGGCGGACGAGACATAATGCATCTCTGCGAGAGAGGAAGGGCGGCTGCCGCTGGCCAGTCTTTGGTCGGTGTGGAAAGTCCCCCCACCCCTGGACACACAGACATCCCAAAGGATGTGGGGCGAGAGCTCCGGCTCTGGCACAGAAACGAGACCGCTCCGCGCAAAAGCGATGATGCCGCGAGGCTGAAGGTCGCGCTGGGTTTGCGGATGAAACGGCGAAACCCTGTGGGTGCAAGCCAAAATAGGGCTGTTAAACTGGATGTCCAGCCAAGCCCGGGTATGGCGCTAAGCTGAATGCCGCCGTGAACAGAAGGGGGCTTACTCTCCTCACTCGCATATTTCACCCAGTACCGCTCGCGCAACCAGCCTGGCGACACGCACAGGCTCTGGAATGCGGCCTTCCAGGGTGAATTTGTTGAGCAGAACCCTTGCATCTTCAGCTGTTGCGCCAAGGGTGCGCACATAAACTTCGTAGCCTGTCTTGAGCAGCACACACTCCCGCTCGCCCAGGGCGCGATAGCGACGCAGCTTCTCTTCCGGCTCAGGGAAGTACTCGAGAATGTATCTCTCAAGGCCCTGTGATTCTTCGTAGGTCAGGCAGACCAGAGGCTTTTGGACATCGTCGAAGACCTCTTGCAGGTCGATTATGTTAAACCAGCTAACTGCAGCTCCGCTCAGGAGCAGGACGTTCACATCGGTGCGGTCGAGATCCTTGTATATTTTCAGGACTGCCTCAGTGGCATCATCCCCGCCTACTGTGGCACAGGCAGTCGCCAGGCCATCGACGCGCAGGTCCCCGCGCATAACCACGCCCGCCAAAACAGATGATGGGCTGGAGCGAAAAAAGCTCTCTGCGATGCCAAGGCACCTTGGCGCTGGCTTGTTTAGGCGAAGGGGCATGTATGACTCCTGCAGCTCTCAAGACCCGTTTTTCCAGGTCTCTTCCATTATGTGCCGTCCCTTTTCCATCACGTACTTCAAAGACGGTGCCAATTGCAAGATCGCCTCCAGTGGCATCTCCTCTCCAGTGATGGAGACTGCATACTGCAACCCTGGCTCTATGATGAGCATGGCAAGCGGCACAAGCCAGCTTCCAAGTGCTTTTCCGTCCTCTGCCTTCAGAGCGGAGACCTCTATCACTGTGTAGATGCTCCTGTCTCCGGCTAAAATCTCCTCTGCCACTATTATCTCCGTCTCGACCCTGGGAGGCTTTATCCCAAACATCATCGCCTCTCTCGTATTATCATTATCAATAGCTCTCTTATCTTCTTTTCCCGCAGGGCGTTGATCAAGGCAACAGACGGCCAGAGCATCCTTACTCCAAGCTCGAATGTGATATCTCCTTCCAGCAGTTGCTCCTCAAAGCAGGGCTCTATGTGGATGCTTGTGCGCAAGTGACCTGTGGCTGCTGCTAAGGACCAAAGATAACCGCTCATCACAGCGGTCTGTACAGGGTCGTACAGCCCAAAGCAGATGCTACAGGATGCCTTTTGAAAATTTATCGATTTGCTCAGATATTTTAAGGACGGGATGGCTGCCTGGATGGCATCAAGCAGGGATTTTATGCCGACTGGATGAGATGAGCTGTGTTCTGGAGAGTCAGTCGAACTTGGCTCATCAGCTGATGCAGGCTCGATAGTCGGCATAAAATCCCTGAATCCTTTTTTTATGGCAACTCCAAGCCAGATGATTTTGTAGGACATCTGCATCATCGGGCCTCTTATTCTCAAGCCAAATGAGAGATTGAGGGGGATGATAAAAAAGAGGACCAAAAACAAGAGAATTAGTGCTGCCAAAATCAATATCATCGAGAACAGGCTGTGGGAGACCTGCATCCATGTGAGCATCGAAAAGACCTACTCGATGTTAATTTTGGCAATCTGTCCGGGCTTCTTCTCTCTGTCCTCCTTTCTGCCTGTCAGTTTTTCCATCACGATGTGGGCGATGTTTGCCATCGGCTCAGAGAGAGGACTTGGAGCCCCCAAGGGAACGACCTTCACGCCCTCAGAGCCGGCGATCCCTTTGAAGACGATCACCACAGCCACAGGAAAGACGCCCACTCCCCCACCGGCTCCTCCAGTCACCCCTCTATTGCCCAAATCTTCGCTCCCGCGACCAATGCCAGTGCCAAAGCCCATGCCCATCTTCGTGATGGGTATGATGATCTTGTCCTCCATCTCTATAGGCTCGCCGATTATGTTTCTGGCCGAGAGAGCTTTGAGGAGCTCATCAACCGTGGCCTTTATGGCATCCTCTGCAGCCATCAATATCTCCCAAAATAACTATAGCCTCTGCGTATATACTCCTTTCTGCCTGAAGTTCGATCCCAAGCCGGTAGCGTCGTTAGCTTTATCAATCATTAAAGATCAAAAGGCCAGAACCGGCCTGTTGGCCGAAAGGTGATTGAACATGAATGCGTGGGATCGCTTTATCGGATAAAATCCGATTTCTTGACACTACGTTGCGTGATGGTGAACAAACGCCCGGCGTCTCCCTCGATGTGGAGGAGAAGCTTGCCATCGCACGCGGGCTGGACTCCTTGGGTGTGCAAGTGATTGAGGCTGGCTCTGCCATGACCTCTGAGGGAGAGCGTCAGTCAATAAAGGCAGTTGCCGCTTCTGGTCTTGATGCTGAAATCTGCAGCTATGCTCGCGCATTGACTTCAGATGTTGATGCTGCCCTGGACTGCGATGTCGATTCCATCCATCTCGTTGTGCCTGCATCAGACCTTCACATCGAATGCAAGCTCAGGTCTGACAGAAAATCAGTGATACGTAAAGCCGTAGAAGTGACGGAGTTTGCAAAAGACCATGGACTGATCGTGGAATTGAGCGGCGAAGATGCCAGCAGGGCGGACCTGGATTATCTGACAAGCCTTTACATGGCAGGAATTGATGCAGGCGCTGACAGGCTGGCCTTCTGCGACACTGTTGGCGTGCTGGTTCCAGAGGTGACGGCCGAGATCTTTGAGAGGCTGTCTCACCTTTGCAAGCCCATAAGCGTGCACTGCCACAACGACTTTGGAATGGCCACTGCCAATACCGTGGCGGCCTTGCGGGCAGGGGCGGCCCAGGCGCACGTGACCGTAAATGGCATTGGGGAGCGTGCAGGAAATGCCAGCCTGGAAGAGGTTGTCATGACATTGGAGTCCCTCTACAAGATCAACACAGGGATCAAATGCCAGGACATCTACCAGCTATCGCGGCTCGTATCGCGAACGGCTGGACTGCCTCTCTCTCCCAACAAGGCAATAGTCGGAGAGAATGCCTTCACACATGAGGCAGGAATTCACGTGCACGGCCTCCTGGCGAACACCAAGACATACGAGCCGATGCAACCTGAGACAGTGGGCAGGAAGAGGCGCATTGTGCTCGGCAAGCATGCTGGCCGGGCCTCTGTGGAGCTTGCTCTGCATGAGTTCGGCATACGCGTCTCTGAGGACCAGTTGGCTCAGATAGTCTCAAGGGTAAAGGAGCTGGGCGACAAGGGCAAGCGCGTGTCGGATGCAGATTTACAGACGATAGCCGATACGGTGCTCTCCATCCAGAAGGAGCCGAAGGTCAAGCTGCATGAGCTGACTGTGGTAGCAGGAAATACGGTAACTCCTACGGCCTCCGTGAAGATCCAGCTCAACGGCTCTGAGAAGCTGGAGGCTGGCATTGGCGTTGGGCCCGTGGACGCGGCGATCAATGCGATTCGCAGGGCGATCTCTGGGGTTGCAGACGTCCGCCTTGAAGAGTATCATGTGGACGCCATCACAGGTGGAACAAATGCGCTGGTGGAAGTATGGGTGACGATGGCAATGGCTGACAGGAAGATCACTGCTCGGGGAGCAGACGCTGACATAATCATGGCATCGGTCGAGGCTGTGCTGGAGGGCATCAACAGGCTGATGCGGCTGGAAGAGGAGGACAGGCTAAGATGTCAAATAAGATGACAGGTGCCCAGGCGGTATTGGAGTGTCTGAAGAGGGAAGGCGTAGACGTGGTATTCGGACTTCCCGGCGGGGTACTGCTGCCCCTCTACGATGCCATCTATCAGTCGGATATTCGCCATATTCTGGTGCGGCATGAGCAGGGTGCAGCTCATATGGCCGATGGCTATGCCAGAGCTACTGGAAATGTTGGAGTGTGCATCGCAACCTCCGGGCCCGGGGCGACGAACCTTGTCACTGGGATTGCCAATGCCTACATGGACTCAGTGCCAATGGTGGCCATCACAGGCCAGGTCAACACCTGGCTGATAGGCAAGGATGCTTTCCAGGAGGCGGACATAACGGGAATCACCCTGCCAATAACCAAGCACAACTATCTCCTGCGCAGCGCCAAAGATATCTCTCGCGTCTTTCGCGAGGCTTTCTACATCGCTCGCACAGGCCGCCCGGGACCTGTGCTGATCGATCTTCCAAGAGATGTGACTGTGGATGAGGTTGAGTTCACCTGGCCTGAGGTGAATTTGCCAGGCTATCATCCCTCTGTCAAGGTGCATGAGATGCAGATCAAGAAGGCTGCCAGGGCACTGATGGAGGCACAGAGGCCTGTGATCTACGTTGGAGGTGGTGTGAAGCTCGCAGGCGCCCATAAGTCGCTCTTCGACCTGGCGACGAAGATCAACGCCCCTGTCACAACGACGCTCATGGGCATAGGCTGCTTCCCCGAGGACCATCCTCTCTCTTTAGGGATGCTCGGGATGCATGGCACAAAGTATGCCAACTATGCCATCCAGGAGTCGGACTTGATATTGGCCGTTGGCGCCAGGTTTGACGATCGTGTGACAGGAAAGATCTCCAGCTTCGCTCCCCACGCCAAGATAGTTCATATCGATGTGGACCCAGCAGAAGTTGGCAAGAACGTGCGCGTGGACATCCCCGTGGTGGGAGATGCAAAGAATGCATTGATGGCGCTTGAAAAGGAGGTCCAGCCCAAACCGAGGAGTGCGTGGAATGAGAAGATCGATGGCTGGAAGAGAGACTATCCTCTGACCTACATTCCCGATATGAATATCATCAAGCCTCAATTCGTGATCGAGAAGCTCTGTCAGCTTGCGCCCGATGCCATCATCACAACAGAGGTGGGTCAGAATCAGATGTGGGCAGCGCAGTTCTTTGTGCACAAGGACCCACAGAAGTTCATATCATCAGGTGGCCTGGGCACCATGGGATACGGATTTCCTGCAGCCATCGGGGCCAAGATAGGTCGCCCGGAGTGCGATGTGATCGACATCGCAGGCGATGGCAGTTTTCTCATGAACAGCCAGGAGCTGGCGACAGCTGTTGTGAACGATATCCCTGTGAAGGTGGCAATTTTAAACAACGGATGCCTTGGAATGGTTCGGCAGTGGCAGGAGCTCTTCTTCGAGAAGAGGTATTCAGCCACGATCCTTGGAAGGACCAGCCCAGATTTCGTCAAGCTGGCCGAGGCCTACGGCGCAATGGGATTGAGGGCCACTAAGCCATCAGAGGTCGAACCCGTGATCCGCGCAGCTTTGGCTACCGACAGGCCTGTCATCATGGACTTCATAGTAAACCCGGCAGAGAAAGTCTCGCCGATGGTGCCAGCTGGCGCAACATTGAGCGAGATTTTGGAGCTTGAGTGGTGCGAAGAGGGCCACATCAGTCACCTGGAGAAGGTCTACGCCGATGCTCGCAAAGCGATCTTTGGAGAGGAGGGGTACTAGATGAGACACACCATCGCTGTCATAGTAGAGAATAAGTCGGGTGTTTTGACCCGCATTGCAGGGCTCTTCAGCCGCAGGTCCTTCAACATCGACAGCCTCTCAGTAGGTGCTACCGACAATCCTGATTACTCCCGCATGACCATCACAGTCGAAGGGGACAAAGATGTTCTGGAGCAGGTCATAAAGCAGCTTAGCAAGCTGATAAATGTCATTCGAGTCAGCGAGCTTGTCCCCTCGGAGTCTGTGGAGAGGGAGCTTGCAGTCATAAAGGTGACAGCCGACAAGGATACCAGGGGCGAGATCATGCAGATCGCGAACATCTTCAGGGCCAAGGTCATCGATGTCTCGGCGCGCTCAATGATCATCGAGGTTACTGGCGATGAGGAGAAGATCAACGCCATCGTTCAGTTGCTGCGACAGTTCGGGATCAAGGAGATGGCTCGTACCGGCAAGGTCTCCATGGTCAGGGGCACAAGGGTGATCAAGGCCTAACAGCTCCTCGGGCAGAAAGCCCTTTTAAGGTAAGAGCTTCATCAACATTTTTGTGATTGTCGTTATTATTATGACTTTAGGAAAAGAGAAAAGGAGGAATAAAATTGGCAAAGGTGTACCATGACAAGGATGCAGATCTGAGGGTTTTGAGGGACAAGACGATCGCCATCATTGGCTGGGGCAGCCAGGGGCATGCGCAGGGCGAGAACCTTAAGGACTCTGGCCTGGATGTCATAGCAGCGGGCCGCAATGGATCAGCAGCACTGAAGAGGGCCGAGGCCGCGGGCGTGAGGGTCATGAGCGTGGAGGAGGCTGCGAAGGAGGCGGACTACATCCAGATCCTTCTGCCAGATGAGGTGCAGGGCAAGGTCTACCGTGAGAGCATCGCGCCCCACCTGGAGGAGGGCAAGATCCTCGGCTTCTCCCATGGCTTCAATATTCGCTACTTCCAGATCGTGCCCCCTAAGGATGTGGACGTCGTCATGGTTGCTCCAAAGGGGCCTGGCGATCTGGTGCGCCGGACCTTTCAGGAGGGCCAGGGCGTTCCATGTCTCGTGGCAGTTGAGCAGGATGCCTCTGGCTCTGCCATGATGAGGGCGCTGGCCTATGCCAAGGGCATCGGCGGCACGAGGGCGGGCGTAATCGAGACCACATTCACCGAGGAGACTGAGACGGATCTGTTCGGCGAGCAGGTGGATTTGTGCGGCGGCGTCACCGAGATGGTCAAGGCTGCGTTTGAGACTATGGTTGAAGCCGGTTACCAGCCAGAGATCGCTTACTTCGAGGCATGCCATGAGCTGAAGCTGATCGTTGATCTGATTTATGAGGGCGGGCTGATGCGCATGTGGAACAACGTCTCAAACACGGCGGAGTATGGCGGAATGACCCGTGGCCAGCGCATCATAAACGAAGAGTCCCGCGAGGAGATGAGGGCCATACTGGCGGAGATTCAGTCTGGTGAGTTTGCCCGCGAGTGGATACTCGAGAGCCAGGCAGGCTTGCCTGTGAAAAAGTCGCTTGAGAAGATCGAGTCGGAGCATCCGCTTGAGCAGGTGGGCTCACAGCTGCGCTCAATGATGTCCTGGATGAAGAAAAAGTAAGCTTTATATCATGGGAAGTAGTAGCATGGTGACTGGAAGGGCGCACAAGTTCCCGCGTCCTGAAAACGATGCCATGCTACCATGGCCTCGTGATAGACGATTATAAAAACCATCGACAACTACATCACAGGAGGGAGGAGCAGTTCCAGAAGCGCGGGCCTGATGGGCTCGCGTTTCGGGGGCTGTAATCAGAGGATTTTCTCCTGTGCAGGACTGGTCTGGATCTTTGGCATAATCGACTCAGGAAGGATTGGGCTTGTTATCCTATCAGTCTCCAGAAGGTATCCTATTCTGGAAGCTGCCCTCTCCAGAAAAGATAGACATGAGCCATTTCCATCCTTGCAGGCGATCACAACAGCTCCTTTTGCTTTGCCACAACACAGGATGGGCGCAGAGATCCACGTCAGAGGTTCGTCTCTTGATCTGTGAGCCTTTGCAACGCAGAGAAGAAGGCTCAGCTCTATGCTATCTATGAAATTTATGAGTTCTTCCACAGATCCCCTCAGCGCTCGCAGCACGAGGCCCTTCTCCTCCTGCAGAAATACGCCTCCCACATCTGCTCCATCCATTCCTGCGATCACATGAGCCAGGGCATCAGCCAGATCCTTGTCTATATCGCCAATAGGCCGCAAACACCTCTCAGTTATTGCGTCGATGGCCGCCAATTCCCGATTGCTTCGCAGGACCTCTATCTCCAGCTCCTTTCTCTGGGTGATATCCAGGAGATTGCCCAGAATCGCCCTGCGACCTTCATACTCTATGGGAACTGTGCGAAACTCTATCCAGCGCTTCGTCCCATCTTTGCGCATGACCTTCGACTCATAAATGGGCGCAGGAGCTTGCTGTTCTTGGTCCCGTCTGCTGATGCATTCCATATCATCAGGCTTGACCAGATGCCAGAAGGGCATGCCGATGAGGCTCTCTGGCTTACAACCAAATATCTCGCCGAGCTTCGGATTGACCAGCTTGAAGATGCCGTCTTGCAAGATGTAAATGCCAGCAAGGGCATTCTCGACGACATTCCTGTGGATTCTCTCTGACCGCTCAATCTGCTCTCTCATAGCCCTCTCGCTGGCCTTGAACTTGGCCTCCTGAATGAGGTTCTCAAAGACGTAAGGAAGGCTCCTGAAGCTCTCCAGGCTCTTCACGACGTACTTTGTAGCCCTGTTCTCGAAAGCGACTACTGCCATCTCGGTGGTGCCGTGGCCTGAGACCATGACTACTGGAATATCAGGGTCATGCTTGCGGATTCTGACGAGGACATCCAGGCCGCCGATCCCTGGCAAGACCAGATCCACAGAGATCAGGTCATATGCGATGGAGGCGAGCATCTCCAGCCCCTGCTCCCCAGTAGACGCGAAATCCAGGAAGAATTCATCGTGTCTTCTGAAGCCCATCCTTATGAGCTCAGCATGCTCAGGATCGTCTTCTATTATGAGAATGCGATAAGGCTTAACCATCAGTCCTTCCTACCCGAGATAGGCATAAATGGTTTTGAATATTTCAGGCTTTCTCCCAGATGTATATGATTCAACCGCCATAGATAATAGACCATAATGCCAAATTCATTGATAGATGAGATACCTGATATCATTCATCCTGCTGCTTCTCATGGCATCCTGCCAGGCCAAGACCATTGTTGTCGATTCAGGCGGATTTGGAGATGCCGCATCTCTTGCAAGCGCAATAACCATGGCCAGTTCAGGAGACACAATTCTCCTCAAGCCCGGCAATTATAGCGGAGCCATAGTCGACCGCAGCCTGATCATCAATGGCTCGGATCAGGTAAAACTCGATGGTTCACTGATTATAATCGCCCCAGGATGCAAGATCACAAATCTCGCCACAAAAAGCATCGGGAGAGATCCTGCGATTGTTCTTCAATCCACTGATAATCTTCTCGTTCGCTGCAAAGTGAGTGGGACCTCAATCGGGATTCGCGCGACGGGTGACGGCAACACTCTGCTGGACTGCAATGTTGATGCCTCCCAAGGGACGTGCATGGAGCTTCTTGGCAAGAGATGCAAAGTCCTAAACAGCACCTTCCTTGGCAATGTAGGCATCAAAATGAATGGCACAATACAGAATACGATCGCAGGCTGCGAGATTCAGGCCACGCAAGGGGTGTTAATGGATCTCTCTATCAAGAACAGAATTGAGAAAAACAGCTTTTATGGAAGTGCTTTTGGCGTCGTTCTCTCCAGATCCTCGTCCAACCAAATATTGGAGAATAACATATCTGGCACCTATATTAGCGGAATTGACGTCACTGACTCAAAGGAGAACAACATCACAGGAAACTTCATATCAGGAGGCAAACTTGGAATCAGTCTGAGGGGGTCGCAAGGCAACAATGTGACCGAGAACGTATGCCAGAAGAATGAGCGTGCTGGCATTTATGGAGACGGGGCAGCCTACAATTATCTGTCATACAATGAGCTCTCTGAAAACGGGAATGGCATCCTTTTATCAGGTTCAAGCGAAAATGGGCTCAAGTCGAACAACGCATCCAGAAATATCTACGGAATTTCCCTGAGGGGCTCGAAGGGAAACGTCCTGCGAGACAATGTCATGTTTGCAAACTCCTACAACCTTCGAATTGACGAGGGAGAGTCTTCCAGCGCTCATCTAGCAGCTTCTGGCCACGATTTCTACGTGCAGGACATGGACGAGTCCAATCTCGTCGATGGCAGGCCCATCTGCTATCTGATAGACGAAGCCGATCTGGTGGCACCGTCTGTCTGCGGCTTTTTGGGCATCATATCCTGCAAGAACATAACTGCTTTGAACCTGAGCATATCCAATAGCAGCGCAGGCATTCTTGCAGTCAATTCCACCAACTTGAAAATCGCTGACAGCAGCGTATCAAGATCTGAAAATGGGATCTATCTGAAGGACTGCTCTGCATGGACTGTAAAAGACTGCAGGGCCGCGAACTGCCAGATTGGTTATGCAGCATCATCGTCTTCGGACGGGACGTTCAAGAATGACCTTGCCTCCAACTGCTCTGAGGAGGGCTTTCGGGCCGACGACTCTCTGAACCTGAGCTTGCAAAATTGCAGCGCAAAATCCTGTTCTACGGGCATATATCTCATGAGATCCAGGCTCTGCAACATTTTGGACTGCAGGGTGGATCAAAACCGGGAGGCTGGCATACAGCTCACCAGCTCTGACAGGTGCTCGCTCATCGGCAATGTCGCAACATTGAACGACCAAGGCATAGCACTTGCAGGCAGCAATGAATGTGTCCTGATGAACAACCGCGCAGAAGCAAACCAGCGGGACGGCATATCCCTTGTGCAGCTATTGATCGGCGAGCTTCAGGACAACGATGCCATCGGCAACGCTCAAGGCATTTTCGTCCAATCCTCAAAAAAACTATTGATCAAAGGAAACAATATGAGTGAGAACAGCCGAAACGGCCTGCGCATGAGTGGTGCAGTCGGCTGCAACATCACAGATAACCGCCTTCAGAGCAATCAGATTGCAGGGGCCAATTTGGTGGACTGCACTGCAAATTTCCTCTATCACAACCTATTTTTGGACAACGCAGTTCATAACGCCGTCGACAACAACCAAAATCAATGGGATGCAGGGCCAAACGATGGAGGAAACTACTGGAGCGACCACAGGGTAGAGGGAAATCCAGGAGATGTGCCCATTCAGATACCATCAAAAGGAGTAGATCGCTATCCATTCCAGGATCCAGGAGGATGGCTGTGATGGATCCACGGGACCTCGAACTCCTGAGGGCTGCTCAAGACGGAATAAAGCTGACAGTGCGACCTTATCTTGTTCTCGGCGAGGCGCTTGGCATGCCCGAGGAGGAGGTCATCGATCGTCTAAAGCGACTGCAAGAGGAGGGCTTCGTTCGCAGGTTCGCGGCCACCATCGGCCACAGGGCTCTGGGAATTGTGGCCAATGCCATGATCGTCTGGAGGGTCAGGCCTGAGCAGGTTGAGGCTGTGGGAGAGATATTTGCCAGCGCACAAGAGGTCACTCACTGCTACGAGCGAGCAGCAGCCCCTGACTGGCCCTACAATATTTACACGATGGTCCATTCGCGCAGCAGGGAGGATTGCCTGAAGATAGCACATCAGCTTTCTCAAGCTTCGGGGATTGAGGACTTTCGCATCCTTTTCAGCGAAAAGGAATACAAGAAGACCAGCGCAAGGATCTGAGGTCTATGGATTCAAGAAAGAGGCTTTTACCCCTACTGCTGGACCTGGAAGGAAGGCTCGTGGTGATCTTTGGTGGTGGACGCGTCGGAGAGCGTAAGGCCAGGCTCTTTTCGGATTATGGAAAAGTTATGGTGGTGAGCCAGGAGTTCACTCCCGGGCTGATGGAGATGAAAAACGACTTGATGCTTGTGCAATCCAACCTCTCTCATGGCTTTGAGAAGTATCTGGAAGGTGCATTTATTGTGGTTCCAGCCACTGGCGTCTTTGAATTGAACAGAGCCATTGAGCTTGAGGCACGGGCCCGGGGATTGCTTGTCAATAAAGTGGACGGCATCGGTGATGTGGTGGTCCCATCCCTGATACGAAAGGACCCCATAACGATCGCTATCTCCACAGAGAGCCCGGGCCTTACCAAGTACATCCGTCTGCGGCTTGAAAAGGATCTGACGGAGAACTTTCAGCAGATGGCCTTGCTTCTCTCCCAGATCAGGCAGGATTTGAAGGAGACAGTCCCCATGCAAAGGGATCGCGCCAGAATAATATGGAAGATCCTGGAGGATGAGGAGCTCTGGAGACTTCTTGACATCTCCTATGAAAAGGCCTATATGAGAGCCCGCTCACATGTATGCCACGATGAGCGAGATAGCCTCGATGCTTGTGACCCATCGCAAGGCCTCCATCGACGAGATTGAGAGGGCCTGGCACGGAGATGTAGAGACAATCCTCAAGTGGGTGGGATCCCAGGAACGGGTAGAGGAGTGCGCTGTGCTAAAGACCTGCAACCGCGTTGAGATTTATATCGTAAGCCAGCGTGGCGAAAAAGTGCTCTTCGACCTGGCCAAGAAGGCGCGCGTCTCCTCTCGCATCATCGATTTTCATGATCATGACGAATCATTGCATCATCTTCTGCGGCTGGCTTCGGGTCTCGAATCCATGATCATCGGAGAAGACCAGATCCTTGGGCAGATGAAAGAGCTCCTCCAAATGGCGATGAAGGCTGGAACCACTGGCTGGATGCTGGAGACTGCCTTCAAGAAAGCGATCCAAGTGGGAAAGCGCGTGCGAAAAGAGACCCGCATCAACGAGAGGTCTGTTTCAGTGGGATCGGCAGCTGTAGATCTGGCTGAAGAAATTTTAGGCGACCTGAACGGAAAGTCGGTTCTCGTGATTGGAGCAGGAGATACGGGTGAGCTGATCTCCAGAGCACTCATGGCCAAGAACATTTCGTCACTTTGCGTCACCAATAGGACATTCAGCTCTGCGAAGTCCCTGGCAGAGTGCCTGGGGGGCATTGCTGTTCCCTTCGAGGAGATGAGATCACGTCTGAAGGTAGCTGATGTGGTTATCAGCGCGACTGCAGCGCCTCACTACATCCTGCTCAAAGATGATATCGGGAGGGCAATGGCCAGCAGAGAGAGCAAGCTTCTCCTGATCGACATCGCCAATCCCAGGGATATCGACGAGGCTGCAGCAGATATCCCGGGCGTGGAGCTGCACAATATCGACAGCCTTCGCAATATCAGCAGCGAAAATATGAAGCAGCGGATGGCAGAGGTGGAGCGGGTTGAGGCGATCATATCTGAAGAGCTGCAACTGCTGAAAGCAAAATACAAGAGAAAACAGGCAGAGGATCTGCTGGCTGCGCTTTACTCCCAGGCGGAGGCAATCAAGGATCAGGAAGTGCGAAAGGCGATGAATAAGCTCTCAGCTCGCCACACCCTTGGAGAGATCGAGCAGCAGGTGTTGCAGGATATGAGCCACTCTATTGTCAACAAGCTGCTCTCAGAGCCTACTAAGGCCCTAAAGAGCGCAGCTGAGCGAGGCGACAATGAGCTATTGGCCTCCCTCGCAGAGCTGTTCCGGCTGGAGGATACATCATGAGAAGAATGAGGCGGCTAAGAGCGCCAGGAATAAGGGAGATGGTGGCAGAGACCGAGCTCTCCCTCAAGGATTTGATACAACCCATCTTCGTGGACGAGCGGATCTCCGAGGCTAGGATGATAGATGCAATGCCCGGCCAGTTCCGCCAGAGCCTGGATAGCCTGGCGGCTGAGGCTGGCGCCATCGAGGATCTGGGAGTGCCAGCTGTGCTCTTGTTCGGTCTGCCTGCTCAAAAGGATGATGTCGGATCAGGTGCCTATGATTCCCAGGGCGTGATTCAGAAGGCTGTGCGTAAAATAAAGGAGACAACCGACCTGATAGTTATAACCGACCTGTGCCTCTGCGAATACACCAGCCACGGCCATTGCGGACTCATAAAAGGCGAGAAGATCTTGAACGATGAGACATTGCCGATTTTAGGTGAAGTGGCAGTTAGCCATGCCGAAGCTGGAGCTGACATCGTCGCCCCAAGCGGCATGATGGACTACATGGTCCGTGCCATACGCACAGCCCTGGACATGGACGGTTTCACTGACACCCCGATCCTCTCATACGCGGCCAAATATGCCTCCACCTTCTATGGACCTTTTCGGGAGGCTGCCGAGTCAGGCTTCGCGTTTGGCGACCGCATGGGATACCAGATGAATCCAGCGAACCTGGCTGAGGCGCTCTGGGAGGTGCAACTGGACATCGAGGAAGGGGCTGACATGGTCATGGTCAAGCCTGCCATGCCATACCTCGACGTGCTGCGCCAGGTGAAGGAGATGTTCGCAGTGCCCACAGCCGCCTATCAGGTATCTGGCGAGTACTCCATGATAGTCGCAGCAGCAGATCAGGGCTGGCTGGATGAAAAAGCGGCATTCTTGGAGGCTCTGACCTGCATCAAGCGGGCAGGGGCAGATATGATCATCACTTACTGGGCAAAGGAGTATGCGAAACTGGCCTAGAAAATTGGCGCGTGATACAAAATGAGGATAGCCATGCCGGACGGGAGCAGAAAGGAGATGACGGTGAGCGTGGCCAGCATCGAGGAGATCTTGAAGGAGCTACATATAAATCCAGTAGAGGTCGTCGTGGCCAAGAACGGCAAAATTGTGCCTGAGGAGGAGACTGCAAGCTCTGCAGATGAGCTGAAGATCGTGCGAGTGGTGCACGGTGGCTAGGTTTGCTCTTATGCTGAATGATCTCGAAAAAAAGAGATACTCCCGCCAGATCTGTCTCTTTGGCGAGGATGGTCAGAGGAGGCTGAAAAAGACAGGCGCCTTCATCGCAGGAGCTGGCGGCCTTGGATCTATCATATCGATCTACATGGCTGCTGCAGGCTTTGGCATGATTCGAATCGTGGACTGCGATAGCGTCGAGCTCAGCAATTTGAACAGGCAAGTATTGCACTGGAGCGGTGATGTGGGCACTAGCAAGGCAGCATCTGCGAAGGACACGCTTGAAGGCATAAATCCAGAGATAGAGGTTGAAGCCATGGAGGAGACAATCAGCATAGAAAACATAGATCAACTACTGAGTGGGTGTGACATCATCATGGATGCCATGGACAATTTTCCTACCAGATACATTCTGAACAAAGCCGCCCTGAAAAAGAAGATCCCTCTCTTTCATGGTGCTATTTGCGGCTACCAGGGGCAGGCCACAACCATAATACCAGGCAAGACGGCCTGCCTGCGCTGCACCTTTCCGCGAGCGCCTCCTGTCACGACATTCCCCGCTTTAGGATCCACTTGCGGGGTAATCGGCTCCATTCAAGTGACTGAGGCTGTGAAGTATGTCTTGGGCTCTGGTGGGCTTCTGGAGAATCGACTGATGCTGTGGGACGGCTTGAGCTCCAGCATGGACGAGGTAGCATGCGCGCGCAACCCAAGCTGCCAAGATTGTCGTGAAGCTGGTCTGGAAAGAGAAGATAACTGAGAACCGTAATCGAGTGATGAGCAGATGACAGAGTCCAAAAAAGCGTTGCTTGCTATGGGCTGTCCGGAGGTGCCTGTGCAGACGAGCATGGCAATCTATCTTTCCCATAAGCTTGAAGCTGCAGGCTACGATGTGACCATTGCGGGCACAGATGCAGCCGTCAAGCTGCTGAAGGTTGCCGATCCAGATGGATATTATGTGAAAAAGACAGCTGACCTGGACCAGCTCATAGCAGATATCGTTGAGAAGAAGGTCGACTTTGATCTGTGCTTCGCCTTCATGCACAACGACGCTGGCATGACCTATGGAGCTACATTCAGCGCCATATCCAGGGCAAAGCTATTTGCAGTGGTCTTCGGCAGGAACGCCGAAGCCCTGGCTGAGGAGATCGAATACCCAGCAGAGAAGATAGTCGCCAAGGCTGTCCACAACCCAAATCCACTTAAGAATAAGATCGACAAGGTGGTCTTGTGAGCTGCATCGAGCAGATGAAGTATAAGCTGTATCTTGAGCGCACATCGTTCAAGGAAGCTCGCGAATACATAGAAAAGAACTCGGAGGAGGTCTACTATGTCGATCCTGGATACAAGATATTCAAGGATTACTACATCATCGGCACGCCGCCTGTGGCCATGGGTGTCAGGGGAAAGGAGATGCTCTTTACCTATGTCAAGCCTTGCCACGGCACCTTCGTCATGGGCATAGACTCAGAGGAGGAGATCAACAGGCTCAGGGAGAATGAGGCGGGCAAGATCAAGAGATCTCAAAAGAAGGGGCCGAAGGAGAGAGCAGAACCTGTGCCCTCCAGCTACAGTGAGATCTGGAGAAAATAGCCATGTTGGTAAAAGTGAGGGCATTTGCCAGCATTCGGGAGATTTTAGGCAGGGAGCTTGAGCTTGATCTGATGGCGGGCTCAACTTTGGGGGTGCTGCTGGAAGATCTGGCTTCAACCAACCGGAGGTTCAAAGAAGCCGCCTTTGAGGATTCCGGCCAGCTCAAAGACTGGGTGATGATCATGATAAACAAAAAAATGATCGATCCCCTCCAGGCTCTTGAGACGGAGCTGCATGAGGGAGACGAGATTGCTATATTTCCTCCTGTCGCTGGAGGCTGATGCTCGGTTGATCAAGATTTCTGATGAGGACTTCTCCCTCGACGAGATGGTGAGGGCGGCCAAAAGGGATGATGCTGGTGCCATTGTGACATTTCTTGGATCAGTCAGGGACGACGGCATCATTGAGATGCAACTGGAGGCATACCGAGAGGCTGCCCTGCCGGTGCTGGAGCGCATCCGGGAGGAGGCGGAGAGCAGATTCAACCTGAAATCGGTTCAAATCGTTCACCGCATCGGCCTGCTCTCAGTGGGAGATAACATCGTTGCAATTGTCTGCTCAGCAGGACACCGAGATGAGGCCTTTCAAGGGTGCAGGTACATCATCGAGGAGCTGAAGAGCAAAGTGCCCATCTGGAAGAAGGAGATTGGAAAGGATGAAGAGAGGTGGGTTTGACATGAGTGAGTATGTGATCGTCTTATGCACGACCGCTCCTGCAGAAGCAGACAAGATCGCCAGAGCCATTGTGGAGGAGAGGCTGGCGGCGTGCGTCAATATCGCCCCTGTGAGGTCTTGCTATGTCTGGGAAGATAAGTTCACGCAAGAAAACGAGGAGCAGATGATCATCAAGACGGAGCTGGAAATGGTCGAGCCTCTCAGCAAGAGGCTGCTGGAGCTGCACAGCTACAAAGTCCCTGAGATCATAGTCCTCACTATCCTAGATGGACACAAACCTTATTTGCAGTGGGTCTCAGAGTCTGTAAAGAAAAATTAATGAGGATTGCCGCAGAGACGGCCCCCTCAAGCGTACATCTCTCCACGCTCCGCCTCGCGTGAGGCCTTCTTGCGCAACTCCTTTCCCATCTTGGCATAATACTTCATGGTATCAGGCGTGACCGATGGCCCGATCTCCTCAAGAGCGGCTAGGAAGTGCCTCTGATAGATCTTCTCAGATGCCATATCCTCGCGCAGAGCAAGTCGCCCAGCCTTTCGAACCAAGGAGGCTATATCTGCACCTGTGTACTGATCAGTCAGATCGATCAGCTCGTCTATGTCAACATCCTCGGCCAGTGGCGCCTTTTGCAGGTGAACTTGCAGGATCTTCTTGCGGGACTCTTTGTCTGGCACTGGAACCATGATCAGCTCATCGAAGCGCCCTGGCCGGAGCAGCGCCGGGTCGATGATGTCGGGTCGGTTGGTGGCCCCGATCACCACCACTTCCCTGAGCTCTTCTAAGCCGTCCATCTCGCTGAGAAGCTGGTTGACAACCCGCTCTGTGACATGAGGCTCTCCGGCTGCTCCTCCTCTCACTGGCACCAGTGCATCCAGCTCATCCAGGAAGATGATGGATGGCGCGACCTGCCTCGCCTTGCGGAAGATCTCCTCGACCTTCTTTTCGCTCTCACCATACCACTTGGAGAGGAGTGCGCTGCCTTTAACTGAGATGAAGTTCGCCTCGCTCTCATTGGCCACTGCCTTGGCGAGCATCGTCTTTCCAGTGCCCGGCGGCCCGTAGAGAAGAATGCCTTTGGGCGCATCAAGTCCCAAGCGTCGGAAGCTGTCAGCATTTCTCAAAGGCCACTCCACAGCCTCCACGAGGAGCTGCTTGACGCCCTCCAGGCCCCCGATGTCCTGCCAGCTCACATTCGGAACCTCGACCAGTATCTCTCGCATGGCAGAGGGCTGAACATCCCTCAAGGCATCCTCGAAGTCTTCACTGTGAACTATGAGCCTGTCCAGAATCTCCTTGGGGATGGTTGGCTCATCAAGGTCGATCTCAGGAAGGATGCGGCGCAGAGCATTCATGGCAGCCTCACGGCAAACGGCTGCAATATCGGCACCCACGAAGCCGTATGTCCTCTTCGCAAAATCGTCCAGATTCACGCCTTCATGCAAAGGCATGCCCCTGGTGTGAATCTGAAAGATCTCCATGCGCCCTTCTGTGTCAGGAACGCCCAGCTCAATTTCACGGTCGAACCTTCCCGGACGACGCAGTGCTACGTCCAGAGCCTCGGGTCGGTTGGTGGACCCGATCACAATCACGTTCTTCCTCTCTTTCAGACCGTCCATGAGGGATAGGAGCTGAGCCACAACGCGCCGCTCGACCTCGCCTGTGACATCGCCACGCTTGGGTGCGATGGAATCCAGCTCATCTAAGAAGATGATCGCAGGAGTATTCTTCTCAGCCTCTTCGAAGATGTCACGGAGGGCCTTCTCGCTCTCTCCGTAGTACTTAGACATGATCTCAGGGCCGTTGATGCTTATGAAGTATGCATCGCTCTCGTTGGCCACGGCCTTGGCGAGCATTGTCTTTCCAGTGCCAGGTGGGCCGTGCAGCAGGACTCCTTTTGGAGGGTCGATCCCCAGACGATCGAAGAGCTCGGGATGCTTTAGTGGAAGCTCTATCATCTCTCGGACCTTGGTTATTACCGGCTTCAGGCCACCGACATCCTCATAGACCACTGATGGCACCGACCGCTCCGGAGTCTCCACTGCCTGGGGCAGAAGCTCTATCTCCGTTCCTTCTGTGATCTTGACGATCCCTGATGGGCTGGTTGAGATGACCCGCAGCTTGATCTCTCCAAGTCCAAAGGCCTGAGCGCCCAGAAAGCCCCGAAAGATCTCCTCGAACATGGTCTCTCGCCCGAGGGTCTCTGTTGGAGGCCTTCGAACGCTGGTAGTGGAGATGATATCGCCCTTGATCACAGGCCTTCCGTTGAATACCTTGATGAGGACGTCTCCAGGTGCGAATATCTGCATTCCCTGTGTCACAGGGGCCAGAGTGACGTGCTTGGCCTCACTCCAGACTGCTTTTTTAACCTCGACGAACTGACCTATGCTCGTTCCAGCGTTGGATCTGATCAGGCCGTCCATCCTGGCCATGTCGATGCCCTGGTCTGCAGAATAAGCGCTGACTGCAAGAGCTGCTGTGGGCCGAGAACCTGCAATCTCCACCACATCCAGAGGGCGAGCGCCAATTCTCTCCAGAAACTCCTCACCGATCCGCACTATTCCCTTTCCCACATCGCCTTGATTTGCTTCTGCTACCTTGAGTTTGACGCCTTCACCTTCAGTCATGTCTCTTATGCACCTGCTCGCTGATAGGATATGGGGGTCTATTTTTAAGTAGTTTGCTATTTGTTTGCTCTGGCATTCATCTCTGTGCAGTGTAGCTCACGCCACTTTGTACCCTGCCCCTTCAACGGCTCTTTTCAAATCCTGCAAGGTAGTTTTCCCTGGATCGTACTCAACGTACGCTTTCTTCTCTGCCAATTCAACTCTTGCCTCATGAACGCCCTCCAGCTTTAGAAGGGCCTTCTTTACAGCATCAGAGCAACCGGCACAAGCCATGCCGACTACAAACAATTCGGCTTTTTTATTTTCCACCATAAAGGATGTGTCCTCCTAATGTGTCCTCCTTTTATCTATGAAACATCTCCTCGTACTTTGCATGTCTCCCTGAGAAGACTGGATATGTGAAGCTCATCCCCTCACTTCCGAGCATCGCGCCCAGAGGCTTTGCACTTTCAAAGTCCATCTCGCCTTTGCTATTGAAGAACCTGTCATCGCCCTCCAGGTGCACCACCTTTCCAATGATCAGAACGAACTTATCTCTAATGATCTCCTCCAATAGTGTGCACTCTGCCCAGGCGAGGCACCCTTCTATGCCTGGAGCGCCAACGATTGTCGATGGCCTGGGACGCAGGCCAGCCTCCTGGAACTCGTCGACTTCAGGAGGATAGTTTCTGGCACAGATCATAACAGCATCCTCCATTCCGACCCTGGGAATATTGACCACGAACTCTTTGGTATGGCGTATGTTCTCCAGTGTGTCGCGCTTCAACCATGAGGCCAAGAGGACCTCGTCCAGTGGGCGCAAGATCGGCGTGAAGTTGGACCACGGGGCTGCATTCCTGATTCCGTCTTTTGAGATGGTAGAGATAAGCACCACAGGAAGAGGGAGAATGTTCTCCCTCTGATTCGGTCTCAATATCATGGATTCCTCCTTTCAATTTAACCCTTTTCAGGCAGCAAGCAGCTTATCGGTGATCTTCTCCATCTCTGGAATCTGCGGAACCTCGTCTCCTCTCAAGCAGGCCTTGAAGACCTCCCTGTCAAAGGGCAAAACCCCGATCACCTTGTTTTTATCTACAAGCTCCAAGAGCTCCGATGAGTTCTCATCCATTCGGTTTAAGATGAAAAATACCGGCTTTCCAATCTTTTGGCACATCTCAGAGATCTTGGCGGATAGCTGCACAGATTCAAAGCTTGGGTCCACCACTACAACGATCTTGTCGCATCCAGCCTCCACACCGCGTCCGAAGTGCTCGATGCCCGCATCCGTATCCACGATAACGTGCTCTCCGTTGGTCTTCAGCTTTTCCAGGAACTCTCGTGCCAGTGCGCCCATGGGACAGGCACAGCCCTCTCCAAAGCTATGAATCTTGCCAATTGCCACAAGCTTTATGCCATCCTCGCCGACTACAAGCTCTTGAGGTATGTCTTTTATGGAGAACTCATCCAAGATCTTCAGACCTTCCTTCCTTTCGGATCTAAAGAACTTCATCATTTTTTCCGATAGCGCTTTCTTGCCTCCCAAAGATTCCATGAAATCTTTGGGCTGCAAAAAACCAAGCTGCTTGTAAAGTCCGAAGTTGGACTCGTCTGTGTCCACCACCAAAACTTCATTCTCTCTCTTCGCAATCTCTTTTGCCATAAGCGCAGAGATAGTGCTCTTTCCGCTTCCACCCTTTCCGCAAATAAGTATCTTCATCTTCAGTTCACTTCCTAAACAAAGGACAGTTTGTTCTGGGCGATGGGAATGCCATTGGCGACTCCTCGCTTGGTGTAGTACATATCGACAAGGCCGTCATGAGCCCAATACGAATTTGAATAGTACAGTGGCAATGCTGGAAGATCCTGAGCATAGACTGCCTGTACCTCAGCTACAAGCTCTTTTCTCTTCTCAGGATCCATCTCAGAGACCTCTCTTTCAAGGAGATCATTGAGCTTCTGATCAGCAGCATACCGAGCGCTATTGAAGGTATAACCCTCGCCGATGATCCTGTTCAAGATCTCGGGGTCGCCGCCCATGCCGCCGTGGCTGTTCAAAGCCAGATCGAAGCTCCACTCTCCAACGAGGCTGTCCAGGGTCTTGGAGTCCACGCTGCGCAATGTTACCTTGAATCCAGCCTTCTCGAGCTGCTGCCTGATCATCTCGCCTGTGCGCTCGCTTGTGGAGGTCACGAGCATCTCTATCTCCAGAGCAGTTCTGTTCTTGGAGAAGTACTCTCCTTCTTTTGAGTAGCCCATCTCGGACATCAGATCCGCAGCTTTCAGCGGGTCGTATTTGTACTGCTCCACATCGGGATTGTACCACTCGCTGTCGGGTGCGAAGAGTCCCGGGCTGGCGATTATTCCAAAGCCACGCAGAGCGTTGTCCACCAGTGCCTGCCTGTCAATGGCATAATAGAGCGCCTGCCTGATCCTCGCATCGGAGAAGGGCTCCTTCTTATGGTTCACCATGATCTTGGTGATCCCATCGCGCGGCGAATTCAAGACAACAAAGTTCTCCTTCTTGAGCTTCTCCACAGCCTCTGCAGGCACGCTGATCGCATCAACATCTCCTTTTTCAAGAGCTGCCGCTGCCATCTCACTGCTCACTTTTACAAATTTGAGCTGCCGAACCCTCGGAGCTCCGAGATAGTAGCCATCATAGGCCTCGTAAAGATACGTCCCTTGGGTCTTATCGTAGTTCACGAGCTTGTACGGTCCAGTTCCAACAAGGGCCTTCTCATCCTGAAACTTCGCAGGGTCGGAGACGCTTTTGTAGATATGCTCTGGAAGGATGGGGAGAGTTCCGGCTACCATATCCAGGAAAGGCGCATAGGAATGGTTCAGATAGATCTTAACTGTATACTCATCAAGCGCCTCAGCCTTCTTTATAGGCTCGGAGTTGACCCACTGGTATGGGTGCTGCTTGATGTAGCCTACTGTGAAGACCACATCGCCCGCAGTAAACCTTTCGCCATCATTCCATGTGGCGTTCTTTCTCAGGTTGAAGACATAGGCGTCATCTCCATCCATCTGCCAGCTCTCTGCCAGCGCGGGCACGTAGCCATTCTGGTCCTTCCAGACGAGGGTGTCGAAGATGAGGCTCATCCTGATGTAACCTGGGCCGCGAGAGTAGTGTCCGTAGGGCGACGGAAATCCCCAGTCGCCGGTTGTATCGCCGATAGTGTAAACCGCCACCTCTTCTTCAGCGCAAACGAAGCCGGAGAAGAGCATAATCATGGCCAGCAAAAGAACGCCTCTGGCAGTCGAATTACTAATTTTCAAAAGATCTCCACCTTTCAATTGATACTTAACAAGCTTTCTCTTGAGAAAAAAAGCCGCAAGGTAGCTTGCGGCTTGGCGGCTTCGTTCCCAATTTTACAGGACACCTGCCACCTTCAATGGATGCATTCCAGCATTCTGGAGCATGGCCAGCTTGGCAGAGTCGACCTTGAACTCCTTGATCGTCGATATGAAGGCCTCGGGTTTGTCCACATAGTCCATGAGCACAATGTCCTGGTAGATCTTGGATCCCCATGCAGGTCCCTTCCATTGAGGCAATTTCACAGCACTGAAGTTGAAGCCCAGTGCCAATGCATCGCCTGATTTCGATGTGTCGTTCCAGCGTATATAAATCCCGGCTATGTTGGGCACCGCCTTCTTTTCAGCATCTGTCAAAGCCATTACGAACATGCCGCTCTTTCCCGGTGTGGCGTCCCAGCGCATCTGGAGGAGGTCATCCTTGCACCAGTTGGGGCATGCTATGACCTTGTAGCTCTCAGCAGTGGTGTTATTGATGGGCAGTTTCTCCTCTACATACTTGGCCAGGAACAGTCCGCTGGTAACTCCAGGGCAGAGGTGGTCGTGGAAACAGGTGTCCTGTATGAAGTCGAATGAGCCTCCGCGAGCCCAGACGTTTGCGATGCTGACCAATGAGAACTCATTTCCATTGAAGGCCTTCTGGTTAAAGGTGACATTGCCCTCGTCTGTGTGGTTCTCCAGGTAGTCCATATCTATATTAGCCTTGGAGATCTTTGAGAATACCTTATCGACAGGCTGTGCCTTAAAATCATCTAGCGAAGTTTTCAGGGCGCTCCCATTGGTCTCCATATATATCGCTTCGCCTGACGCCTTGTTGAAGACGAAGAACCATACAGGCTTCCAGTAAGGTCGCAGGACTTGGAAGAGGTTGCCATCGCCGATGCTGCATCCAGTCTCAGCCGTCACACCCTTTAGTGCTGCCTGCGTCGTCTGCCCGTCTACGATGGCATAACCGGCGTTGGTCAGAGCCAGGATATTTTCGTCGCCTTTCTCGAACTTTAGCTGATCCATGGCGGCTTTGGCAGCCTTGGAACCCAGCTCCTCCATGATAGTGCTCTCCGCCAGCGCCACTCCGGGCATTATCGCCAAGAGAAGCGCCAGAACAAATGTCCTCTCTTTTATATTCATTTCAACTCATCTCACTACAATTCATTCTACGAACTTCTTTTTAACACTGGTCTTGGTTTCGAGCTTCTCATTTATGAATTTTTCTATAAAAAATAACACTAAGTAACTATCGTTATCTTCGCCTTGGATAAAAACGTGTCAAATCATCGCTTCATTTCAATTGCTTGACAATTCTCTGAGAAGTAAAAGAGAGATCTCCTTCCTAAAGATTATCATTTTCTTCGTCCCTTCATCGCCTCCACGAATGCCAAGAATGGAGGCGACGGCCTGCCTGGCCGGGACTTCATCTCCGGGTGGAACTGAGATCCAAAGAAGAATGGATGCCCTGGTATCTCACATATCTCCATCAGGTCGCCGTTGGTGCCGGAGAAGAGCATACCCTTCTCCTCAATGGGCTTGATGTAGGCGGGATTGACCTCGTAGCGGTGCCGGTGTCTCTCGACGATCTCCAAGGTTCCGTAAATCTTGTGCGCCAGGCTGCCCTCTTTCAGGTGCGCAGGATAGTTGCCCAGCCGCATAGTCGCTCCCATGTTCCTGATCTTCTCCTGCTCGGGCAGGATGGCTATGACCGGGTGGGGCGTGGCCCCGAACTCCGTGCTGCTGGCGCCCTCCAGGCCGCAGACATTGCGAGCAAACTCGATCACAGCCAGTTGCATTCCAAAGCAAATTCCAAGGTACGGAACCTTCATCTCTCTGGCGTACTGAACTGCCTTGATCTTTCCCTCTGTGCCCCGCGAGCCAAATCCGCCCGGCACAAGGATGCCGTCGACGTCCCGCAAGATGAGGTCCGCCGAGCCACGCTCCAGCTCCTCGGCATCTATCCACACAATCGTCGGCCTGACTCCTGCCTCAATTCCAGCATGCTTGAGGGATTCGCGAATGGAGAGGTATGCATCCTCCATTGGGTCAGCGCACTGCGAGCCCACTGTGTACTTGCCGACGATCGCCACCTTGACTTCTCCCCGGCAGGCGTCCATCTTCTTCACGAACTCGTCCCAGTCTTTGCGCTCCTCCAGAGGGAAGAGCCTCATGGCCTTCATCAGATACTTGGCAAGCCCCTCGGCCTCCATCTGCAAAGGCACCTTGTAAATGTCGTCCGCGTTGTGGGCGCTGATGACAGCTTCCACGGGTACATCACAGAACTGGGCGATCTTATGCTTCGTCTCCGCCAGCAGTGGCCGCTCGCAGCGCACTACTATCATGTCAGGCTGCAGCCCGAGCTCTCGCATCACCTTGACGCTGTGCTGCGTGGGCTTGGTCTTCTGCTCGCCATCCATGGTCGATGGAGCCAGTGTGACGTGCACAAAAAAGATATTCCCTGACTCCTCGTACCTGAGCTGCCGCATGGCCTCGAGAAATGGCATTGACTCGATGTCACCCACAGTTCCTCCCACCTCAATGAGGCAGATCTCGCATCCGCCATCCCTCGATTCCTGACGAATGCGCCTCTTTATCTCCTCTGTGATGTGCGGAATGATCTGCACCGTCTTGCCCAGGTACTCGCCCCGTCTCTCCTTCTCGATTACAGTGCTGTAAACCTTGCCGGTTGTGATGTTGTGGTCCCGCGTGAGCTCGACGTCCAGGAACCGCTCATAGTTCCCAAGGTCCAAGTCCACCTCACCTCCATCCTTGAGGACGAAGACCTCACCATGCTGGAAGGGACTCATGAGACCTGCATCTATGTTGATGTAGGGATCTATCTTGATGGCTGTTACCTTATAACCCCTGTTCATGAGCAGTCTGCCTATGGATGCAGCAGTAATGCCCTTCCCAAGGCCGCTCATAACCCCGCCAGTTACCACAATGTACCTCATATTCACGCCTTCAGGAGCGTTGCCGCTCCGTATATGATAAGGGTGACGATCAAGATGGAAGACGCCAGGGCCCCCATAAACTCAGGAATGCTCTCGGTAATGAATGTCAGGCCCAAGACGATGACCAGGCACGAGAAAATGATCATCGGAATTACCTTCAGGGCGCCCAGGTCCCCAGGATTGACAGACGATCCGCCCGAATCCGGATCATCTGTGAAGTCCTCCTCTGGTTCGTTCATAGCCGATTGACCTTCGTCCTGGACCGATGAATACGCGGGTCGTTTTCTGAAGCGCCTCTGCCCTTGCACAAAGCCATTCCTTGGCGAATTTTGCAAGCTTTCCTCACTGGGCAGCTCTGCATTTGAATTTTCATCCCGATCTTTGGGACGGGTCGCAGACCTGTAACGCTGAAGGTCGCTCTCCTTGGAGAAGACAATGCGCCTTGGCTCTTTCGCCTCGTCATCCTCCAAGTCCTCATCCAAGAGCTCGACATCTATGCCTTCCAAGTCTTCTGCCTCTTCAGTTTCCAAGTCGTCCAGGTCCTCTTCAATCTGCACCTCGGGGTCTTCTAGATCGTCGCCGGGATCTTCCGAGTCACGCAAAAGTGTGATAGGCACACGACTCTTGCCTTCGTTACTCGTCAAAAGAATCTCACCATCAAGCCGATCAACATTGGAAGGCATCCTGGCCATAACTGGTATCGTCTCCTCCAAAACTACATAATGGTCTGGCCTTCTCAGGCGTACTGCCTTGAATACAGGATCGCTTGCCACCAGGGAGACGTTGGTGGGCTCGCCATGATTGACGATCTTGAGGTTGAAGATGGTCTCTTCTCCTGGTAGGAGACGAAGTACGATCGGCCCCGTCTGCACGGAGCCATCATTGATGTGAACAACCCGGTCCAATCTCAACCCCCACAACGAAGATATAACATAATGTTGTATAAATATTTCGCCTGTTGGCCAGTAGAAGACCCTTCCCGGGTCTTTCGCGGCTACTGGCGCCCTGGCTAATTCCTCAAGTCTGGCGGGAGCATGTTGGGAATTCCGTCCTCGATTGGGTAGCATTCCTTGCAGGCCTGACAGCAAAGCTTACCAGTCACGATCTCTTTTTCATTCTCCTCAAAGACCTCAAGTGATAGGTCTCCCTTGCATAACGGACAGGCCAGAATGTCAAGAAGATCACGTTTCATCAGCCTGAAGATCTATTGCTGCAATATTAAATCTTTGCATGAGAAGATACAATGATTGATCGGCCGGATGATCATTCAGATGATGCCCATCTCTGCGAGCCTGTCTGGCAGATATTTCCTGGTCACAAAGTCCAGGCCCTTGCCTGCGAAGGCCTGCTGCTCTGCCTTCTTCTTGAGATCCATCTGCAGCCTGATCTGCTTTTCCCAGTAGGGTGTATTGAACCTAGGATCTGAAAGCTCGCTTCTCAGGGCTTGCATATCCTGATCTGTGAGCTTGTCGGTTGAGAGGTTGTACTCCACGATGTCGCTTGGCTGAACGCCTAAGAACCGCGCCGAGGGAGTGACCAGATGCTCGGAGAGATGAGCGCTCTTGATGGCCCCGTAGGCTATGCTGGCGAAGATGCGATAGGACCAGGGATCGCCATCTGTGAACACTACGACTGGCAATTTCAGCTCGGAGTTCAGCCTCTTTATGATGCGGCGTGTGGAACGTGCGGGTTGCCCCTTGATATGCACCAGTATGGCGCCGAACTCCTCATCGAAACCGTTCTCGATCAGTCGTGCATACATTCCGCCCGTCTCGATCGCCATGACCATCTTCGCATCGTGGCTCAGGAACTGGATGTTATCCACATTGAAGGGGATCTGGTAGCCTGCCTCGCCAACATCCTCCTGGCAGTGCATCTCCCGCTCGCCGCGCCTTGTCTGCTCCCTGAGGCGCAGTGGCCCGAAGACCGCTGCCCCGTCCTCCTCAGGCCGGATGTGGAAGTCCTCGCGCTGCAAGGCGGTCACTATCTCCAGATCCTCGATCAGCCTGTCGCTCTCTGCCTGCTCATGGAATTTGGCGATGTCCCAGTTCTCGGAGATGTAATAGATCTCCCTCAGTGTTGAGCCTCGGTTGTTCTTCAAATGCTCCTTGATGAGAAGCTCTGACAGATAGACGGTCTTGAGCAGGGTCTTGGCACCGCGCACAGTCTTCACGCTGCGTCTTGTCTCCTGATCTCCATAGACCCAGACATCGTCCTTAGTGCTGTACTCGATATTGCCCTTCGTCCGAGAGGGCAGGGATATGTGAGGCACAATGCCTTCCTGGAACTGATTATAAAGGTCGCTGGCCAGGCCCAGCAGTCTCTCCTGAGTTATCTTGTTTTTTTCCATTGCTAGATCACCCTGGCCCCAGTGACGATCTCGGCCTCCAGCCCCTCGACCACAGGATCTGCAAAAGAAGCCCCGTCTGAGCGAACGCTGTAGCAGAGGGTAGCGCTTTCGCCCGGCCCGATAGAGAGCTTCCAGTGGTAATCATAGACGTCGCCCATTGCAACGACCTTGGCAGCCGGAGAGACAAAGACTGCTTCCTGCCTGAGCACCTCATGCAACTTGAAGGATCTCGTCAGATCGCTGTGATTTTTTACCTCGATCTTGACGGCAGAGAGGCCGTTTTGCATCTCAACATGTCGAAACACAAGCAGGTTGCCCATTATCTTGGCCACAACTGGGCCGATGTCCGGTTCATCCTTTTCAAGGATATCCGAGAGCTTCTCGGCAATCCTGGGCAGTATCTTTCTTATGATCTCCTCCTTCTCTCGGCGCTCAGAGAGAATGCTCTGCCTGCTGAGATAGCGGCGCAGCTTCCTTGCTACCTCTTTAAGTCCCAGGTCTATCTCTGATAGAATTTCGGGCACGTCTGCCACGGCATCCTTGCTCTCTGATGTGAATGGAATATTAGTCGAGGCGATATGCACAAGTAGCACAGCCGGACCGACTGGGACGCCCGAGCCTGTGGGCTGGCCAAGAGAATAGTTCTTCCAAGAGACGCCTTCCACAGCGTGTGTGATTGCACATGCTCCCTGCTGGTAGACTAAAGGAACGCGATTGGCAAATCTGAGGATCTCCACACGGCTCTCCTTCTCCAGCTCTCCACCAAATCCAAGGCCCACCTCCACCAGGAAGGGATTGCCTGAGTAAACTGAGACAGGCCTGACTGTTGTGGCTATGAAGTCCAATCTGAACTCCTTCTCCAGGCCAGCCTTGATAAGCTCCTCTCCAATTGGAGACAAGCAATCTACTGGAGGAGACTTCACCCTGATCTGTTTGAAGGCCGCCAAAAGGCGTTTTGCCTCATCGTGGTTCAAGTCTGCAGGATGGCGTTCAGGGTCTAGGTTCGCCAGATTGCATAGCTCCTGAGCTGATATTGTGCCTATGCTGGAGAACGTCTCCTTCAAGAAGACGCGTAGCTTCTTCTTGTCAGTGTACCTTAGGAGCTTGATCAGCTCGCCAAGCTCAATTCCTGCGGGATGAGGTTGAATTGCATAGGCCCTCTTGGGCAAGACTTCTGTGGCCCTCTCGAAGACCTCGACGTTGCCTTCGGGCTCCACAAGGGTTATGCGAGCATGCGGGTTGACAATGGCTGCGCTCTTCAGTGAGCCGAAGACAGACTGGCGACGGCTTCGGACATAAGAGCCCTCCATCTCCATCTCAACTCTAGTGCCGCGAGGCCGCTCCCACTCCACATCCTCTGCCTTGAGGATCTCGGGCTCGTTCTTCATTGTGTTTATCATGAGCTCGCAATAGCGGGCTGGCCTGCCAGGGCCGATCTTGGAGATGACTTTGGTGGGCTTGCCGCTTGTAAGCTGAGAATAAAGCACTGCTGCAGAGATCCCTATGCCCTGCTGGCCGCGGCTCTGACGTAATGTGTGAAAACGCGAGCCGTAAAGCAGCTTCGCAAAGACCCTTGGAATCTCATCGGACACAATGCCAGGTCCGTTGTCCTCTACTATGACCTGATAATAATCGCCGCTGCGTTTTACCTGCACGAAGATATCCGGCAGTATTCCGGCATCCTCGCAGGCATCCAGTGAATTGTCCACTGCCTCTTTCACGCAGGTGATTAGGGCGCGAGGCGCCGAGTCGAACCCGAGTATCTGACGGTTTTTCTCAAAAAATTCAGCTACAGAGATGGCCTTTTGCTGCTTGGCCAGCTCCTCGGCAATTTCCATAGCCAAAGGAAAAAGAGGGCTAGAGCTCGGCCCCGACCACAGTCTGGGTGGCAGTGACGTTGTCTATCTCTCGGATGACATCCACGAGCTTGTTCAGCATGCTCAGACCCTCTACCTCGATTATGACCACGAAGTCGAATTCGCCGAATACATGGTAGACGTCTTTGATGCCATCGATGTCCTGCAAAGCATTATAGACAGTTTTCTCCTGTCCTGGGACCACCTTCACCATCGTTACTCCAATTACCATGTTATTTCACCCATGTTATAGAGCTTCAGCACATTATATAAAACTTTTCAGCTCTTTCTGCCTATGTGGTAGGTCTCCACCTCTTCGTCGCCCTCTTGCTCGGGCCAGCCATTCAAAGACTCACTTTTTTTGGACCTGGATCTCTTTGCCACAGGCCTCTCAGCCTCTTGAAGCTGTTCGATCTTGGCCTCAGGCTTGTCCGCAGTTTCTGTCTCCACTTTTGTGCTGCTCTCTGACAAGTCGGCTCTCAAAGATGAGAGCGCGCGAATTACCATTTGCCTGTAGTGCTCAATGTCAGTATGATAATGCTCCATGGCTCTCTGTGCATCCTGGATCGGTGAAGATGAAACCTTGTCGGCTGTATCAAAGCCACTGCTGACCGAAACGGGCTTGACGCCCTTCAAGACCTGCAGCCGTTCTGATGTACGCCTGGCTGTGTCCATGATCCACTGATCTCTTGTAGCCTTATCCACCTGTTGAATGGACTCGGCGCGCAGGGAGATGATGATGTTGCCATCTTCAGTCTGGTAGAGATTGGGCTTGCCCACCACTGCTACATAGGCAGGAGCCTCCATGTTGGCCAGGATCTGTGCAGCTTCCGGTTGATACTGACCGGCATAGATCAGAATGCTGCCTGTGGGGTCGACCACTCTGCCCCGCCAGTACTCAGTGTCACCGCCAATGTCGTCCTTCTCGGTTAGGGTGCCGACAATGAAGACGCGGTTGCATTTTGCGCCGGTCGGCGTAAGCAGGTACTGAGGAGCATATTGGTGCTGATCCTCCCCGTCCCGGAAAGAGTAGTTGGAGCTCTTCAGCTCCTCGGCAAAGATCCTGCGCGCAACCTCTCTAGAAAATCCCGCCATCATCACACCCCCATTGAGCCGATCAGCTCATCGACTTGGGCGACGGTCACTGGCGATGCCTCATTTATCGTCTCAACCAGAAGATAGCGATCAACCCTCGGTCCAGTGATGCTGAAGTATCTGCCCACCAGCTTGCCCTCGATCAGACTGCGCACCACCTCGTGATCGAGCGCTTCCATAGCCATCTTCCTGGCTTCATCTAGCGTGAGTCCAACCAGTCGCTCCGTGGTCTCACGGTTGATCAGCACATCCTGCACATGACGGCCATCGTCAATGACGGCTTTTATGCGCAGATCGTAGGTGCCTTCCACCTTTCCGTGCTCGCTGCAAATGCCCTTGGCCAAAGAACGCTTGCAAACGGGACATCGCTTGATCAGGCCTGAGCCCTTCTGCACGTCCACCAGGGCGCCAGCGAACTCCACCGATTGAGAGCCTACCTCAATATCGATATCTAGAGGCTCAATCTTGCTCGTTCTGTTCAGCTTTACGCTGAACCTTCCCAAAAATTCGTCGGTGACCACATTCTTCAGATGGTAGCTCTTGCCCTCCTCAAGATTTGGCAGTTCTGCCTTGGTCCACTTCACGAACTTGATGGAACCGGTATCGTCTCCGATCAAGCCCGACTGAGAGATGGCATCGCTGTTCGTCTCCCAGAGCTGAGTCACCTTTACAGTCAGATCTATCCATCGGCCTGGCTCATTGATCTCCACGACCTTGAGATGTTCAACAGGCCTTATGCTGGGTTTTGCCTCGACTTCGTTCTCCAGAGCCTGGATCTGGCTGGCTCTGTTCAGCTTTACGCTGAACCTGCCTTGGAACTCATCAGTGACTGCATTCTTCAGAAGATAGCTCTTGCCAAGCTCCAGATCTGGCAGGCCCGACTTTGCCCACTTCACGAACTTTATAGATCCTGAGTCATCGCCCACGAGGCCGGTTTGAGAGATAGCTTCTGTCGCGGGCTCCCATATGTCCAGGACCTTTACCTTCAGATCCACCCACTTGCCTGGCCCGTTGATCTCCGAGACCTTGACCATAACAGAACCTGGCCCAGAGAAGGGCATTGCTCCATGCTCCTTCAGGAAATAGTTCAAAACCGATCTGCGCGCCTCGCCATCTGGCACGCGGAATTCTTCGATGAGCTTCTTTAAGCGAGACTCGATCTCTTCGTTTGGGACAATGATCTTTTGATCCCTGAGGCGAGATGATATCTGATCCACCAGTTCTTTCATGACATTCTGCCCCCTAATTTTTATTGAGAGGTGACTTTAACTTGGCTGAGATGCTATTTAAAGGAGAGCTGTGCGGGGCGAAAGTGATCTATGCCAGGCAGTCCTGGAAGGACTGCTAATGCAAATCGCTGCGTGGTTTGGAAAAATCGATCAAGAGACAGGCTCCTTCCTCCCGGCAGGAGATACGGATGCGATGGTCGAGGCGCTGCTATGTCAGGAGGAGCATGCAGCGTGCCCTGCCCATCAGATCGATTTGCGTGCTCTTGCAAAGGATTGTGGATTTGTGGCTGGCGACCGCGAATACAACTTTCGCCTGAGGGAGGTGGCCATGGAAAAGGTCCGCCGCCAGCTCAAACTCCTGGTTACAGCTGAGCAGGACCTGCTTTTGGCGGTTGAGGCCCTCGATGACCTCAACAGGGTCGTGAATTTGCTGGACGAGCGGCTCTACGAGCGGTCCCGCCTGCGCAGGCAGGAGATTATGCACGGG
>JAUCQD010000033.1 GCA_030372945.1 Methanothrix sp.
GACGTGGACTTTCGAAACCCCTGCCTCTCCATGGACTTCGGGACGACCTTGGATGGAAGAGTGACCAGCGAAGAGCTGCCTTATGCGCACACCATTGGAAATTTGCTCGGCCTGGCAGGAGCAATCCCGGATGCAGTGGTTCAGGGCACAGGCCTTGTGGACAGAGTGACAGGAGCCACCCTGGATATCTTCGACCCCAAGATGAAGCCTGAGTTAGGCAGAGATGCCATGGAATTTGCAGATCAGATAGACGAGATCGTAAAAATAGAGAAGGTCCCCGTGAGCCGCACAAAGTACGGACTTGTCCCCGTCAACCCAAAGGCAGCAGAGCAGAACGATGTAGTTCTCATTGGCTGCGATGCTGGGGTGAATGGAAGCGACCTTGGCAAGTTATCCGAGATCGGTGCAGATATTTACAAAAGCAAGGGATTGAAGGTCCTCTTCGGAACTTTGGACATTGCATGCGCCCGCATGGCACGTCGGCTGGTGGAAGTCGGCGTGGAGGAAGGAATCGTCACAAAGAATACTGCCATTGGCGTCACAGGTCGGGCGGGAATTAGCGGAAATAAGCCCAGCTTGATACTTGAGGAGATAGAGAGGCTGAAGCTTTTCGATCAGCCTGAAATGAACGTCGTCTTCGTGGATGACGGCCTGGCACGCGGCGCAGCTGTGATGGCTCGCTGCATGAACTCAATGGGCACGCCAAAAAATCCGCTGGGCGGCCTGCGAGGCAGCAAGTGTATCCTGAGGACAAGAATGGAGTACGAGGCCTGCAAGGGATCTGCTCCAGTGCCCCAAGCAGCGAGGCCGGATAAAGATACACAAGCTTATTTCGTAGGAGGGCATAACAGATCCTGAGAATGCCTGCAAGAAGATACAACCTCAGGCCTGCTGAAGGATCGGAGATCCCCATATCCGTCTTGGGAGTCGATCGGCGAGAGGAGATGTTGTGGATCGCCTCAGATCCAGCATTGCGAGAGAACTTTCCTCCCTGCATCAAAAACATCCTCCGGAGAGGTGCAAGCTCCGAGGGCAAGCACAGGACGGCTGCGATCCTTGCTGCATTTTTGGGACAATCGGGCTACAGCGAGCAGGAAGCAAGACGGCTCTGGTTGGAAGCGACAGACGTCGAGGATAGAATATTTTCGGAGTGGTTCCAAAGGATGCACTGTCCGAAGTGCGAAACCTTGAAGAAGGAGAGCAAAGGCTACCCGGATCTCGGTGTTGGGGGCCTTGGGCTTTGCCAGCCAGATGAGCGATGCCAAGAATTCCACGGGCCGGTGGATTATGCATGCCGTAGACCTTCTGAGGAGGACGGATGCAGGGGCTCTTGGATACATATCAAGACCCTCTACATTGTCCGTGTCTTCGATTGGTCCCGCGGCCTTGAGTGCGAGATTGAGCTTTCAGAGGCTGAACTTGGGGACCTGAATGAACTCCTGGCAGAGATGAAAGAGCAAAGAGAAAAGACACTGGCCTACACGAGAATCAAAGCGCACGGAAGGATTCGACACAGGTTCGCCCTGAAGAATAAGGAAGGCCTGCGCAGACAGATGCTCTCGGACCTTCTTTGAGATCTCATGCAGTAGCATTTACAGTTGTGTTGTCGGCAGCATCTCCTGTGCCAGTTACCTCAATTCGCAATGCATCCTTGAATGTACCTGATGCCTGCATCGAAGATGCTACGATGGTTGCATTATAGATGCCTGCTGCAACATTGGCGTTCCATACACCCGAATACTCATTATCAGTGGATCGCAGAAGGCTCAATTTTCCAACTACTCTATTTGCTGAGTCTGTGATCGTTGCGACTGCCGTCATCAGCGTCTCTTTTCCGGGCTGATCTGCGGAAGAATCCAAGGTGCTCTCATTGAACACGGCAATGATCTTTGCGTAGCTCCCAGAGCTCACGGGATTTGGCTCAATGCTCACATTTATGAGATCGATGCGGGCGGCCTCTGCATTCGCTGCGCCTTTGGATGAATCTGATGCAACGCTCGTGGTCGTCTGGGCTTTATCGGCATTTGAATTGAGTTGAGAGTTACGCATCCGCTCAGCCTTTGGACCCCAAAGTGGTTGCGTCTCGTCCACAGCCTTTCCTTCCAGAAAGCTGATCGCACTTGCGCTCCAATTCTGCTCTCCTTGACATGCGGAACATTCAGCATATGCCGTGGCAGCTAAGCCTGCCACAGCCAAGATGAATGCGAAAGAGACAAGAACAAATATCGATTTTGTCATAGCCACATCCTCAACATCTCAATTGAGACTGAACGCTCTAATATCAGAGCTGATAAGGCTCTTTTTATATGATCCTGGCGCTTGTGCTCTGGAAGTGCAGAAACTATAAATCTTGTTAAGGTGCTAATAATATTGGTAGGTGAAAAATTATGGCCGGAGCACTGGATGAATACAAGAGGCTTTTCAGAGAGGCGACAGTCTCGGACCAAATGAAGCTATTTCAGCTTCATGTAGCCATCTATCTGGTGGTGAACATCGTTTGGCTAGCATTGAATATGATGGGGTCGATAAAGATAGATCCGTCTTGGGCCGTATATTATTCGCCTGTAGGATGGGGTCTTCTAATAATCGTTCACTACTGGTTCTATGTCAGAGGTGCTGAGAACCTTTGCAGACTCAGGGAAGAGATGGTGGAATCAAAGATAAAGTGATTCACCCCTTTATCTTCTTTCTCACAGGCTCAAGTATCTCGATCATGTAGGCGGCACATGCCATCTTGAGATCCATCGGGTGCATCGCACCTGATACGAAATCGGCCTCCAAGGCCTCATAGCGCTCATAGTGCACATCCCCTCCGAACTTCGCGGGACGCCTCACAGTCATGCCTGCCTCAATCCTCGGGAAGATATGATACTTGCATATCGCAAGCACTGGATTGTTCTCCACGACCTTGGCAGGGCAAAATGCGCTCTTTATCTTTCTTTCGATGTCCTCGGCGCTCTCGTCCACTGCGATGTTGTTGCCCTTCGAAGAAGACATCTTCTCTCCATTCAGGCCTGGGATGAGAGGCGTGTGCATGCAAACAGGAGCTGGCAGGCCCAGGCGTGGCAACTCCTCGCGAGCCAGCATGTGGATCTTGCGCTGATCTATGCCGCCCACTGCCAGATCGATCTTTAGGTCGGCGATATCGACCGCCTGCATCAGCGGGTAGATCATCTGCGAGACCATTGGATTTTCCGCATTGCGCGAGACCTCATCCATGCTCCTGCGGGCACGGTTGAGGGTGGTGTTCCGGGCCATCTGCAGTATCTTGAGCATGTAGTCTGGCTTGAGCTGGTAGTCGGTTCCGTAAACGAACTGTGTCCTCTCAGGATCGAGGCCCAAGGCCATGAAACAGTCCCTGTTGTAGTCTGCGATCCTGCGCACCTCCTCCAAGGAGCCCTTCTCATTCAAGAAGGCATGCAGGTCTGCCAGCAGCACTACAACGTCAAAGCCAGCCTTCTGCAGGTCGAGCAGCTTGTTGGCAGTGAGCATGTGGCCTAAATGCACCTTGCCGCTAGTCTCGTAGCCTACATAAGCGCGTGGCCGCAGCTTTTGCTCCAAGAGGCCCAAAAGTTCATCCGCAGTCACAATCTCTTCGGTATTCCTCGTCACCAGCTCAAACTTATCCAAAGGAGAGTCACCACGCAACAAGAGGAATGTGGATGTATAATGCTTTTGGTTCTCTGCGACCAAGGCCACCAGGAAAAAACATTAATACCATCTGAAATGTATGGCTGGACATGCAATGGCGGAAATACGGCTTGCGACAACCTGCTCTGAGCCGCGAAAAGAATCTGGTGCTGATACTCCTGGCCATACTGGTGGCTCTAGTTCTCTGGAACACCTTCTGGTGGCTTGTTCGGCTCATGCTCTTCGTAGTGATAGTCTATGCGATATACCAGATACTGAAGCATTACGTCTAGCCATGTTACTTTCGTCCTAAAGCCCATGGACAGACCACAGAGCCCTTGCAGTCTCCAGATCCTTTTGTGTGTTCAGGTTAAAAAAAGTCATAAGCTCTGGATCGATGGACCTGAAGCATTCAATCTGCACGCATTTTACCTGCAGCTCCCGAAGTGGACCATAGATCCGTCGCTCTTTGTTCTCCAGAGCCCTCCGGCAGGCTGCGAGCATCTTATCACGGCGATAGACTGAATGAAGAGGCTCATAAAATCCATTGCTCTGTACAGGAACAACTGCATCGAAGCCCTGGTGCCCTTCAGACAGATCAAAGATCCTGTCAACTACCTTGGGCTTCAGAAATGGAAGGTCGCATCCCGTGGCAAAAACATATACGCCGCTTGCCTTACAAAGGCCTGAAAATAGACCCCCCACTGGACCGTAGCCAGTTTGGCTGTCCCAGGTGAAAACGACTCCGTTGTCCTGCTCCTCTGGCTCTCTCGAATGGTCGCCAAAGGCAGCCCCTGAAGAGCGGGACAGATTCAAAAGCTTTTTTGCATGCTGCTCGTCCTTGGCAACCACAACGACCTCTCCCGCGGACAGTGCAAGCTTCTCAATAGTCCAGCAAAGAAGCGGCCTTCCCTCAAACCTCAGCAAGGCCTTGTCTTCACCCATGCGGCTACTGTTGCCTCCTGCCAGAATCACTGCAGAGCGGCCAGGTCT
>JAUCQD010000034.1 GCA_030372945.1 Methanothrix sp.
GTATTAATATTGCCCAAGAGCTTTCACCTCACTGTTGCCGATTTGACCCCTAATGTGACAATGTCGAGTTATGAATGGATACATTAATTAAAAGCCGGTCCTAAATAATAAAAGGGAATCAGGCACCGCTCTTCCGGCAGCTCACCAGAACTCCTTCTTCCGGTGCATGAAAAGGTATACGAAAAAGGGCACGCCCAGGAAGGCGGTCATGATGCCCACTGGCAGGATAACTGGAGCGAGTATGGTCCTGGCTACGGTATCTGCTGCGAGCAGCAGCAATCCACCTGCCAGACCTGAGATTGGCAGCAGGAATCTGTGATCTCCTCCGATTATCATGCGCGTGATGTGAGGCGAGACCAAGCCGATGAATCCGATGGTGCCCGTAAAGCATATCACCGCCGCAGTTATGAATGAGACCAGCATCATGCAGATGACTCGCGTCCTCTCCACGTTCACGCCAAGGCTCTTTGCAGTCTCGTCGCCCGCACCAAGGGCATTGATGTCCCAGGATTTTAAGAGCAGATACGGGAAGCAAACGACAATGACCGCCGTGACTATCCAGACCTTATCCCAGGAGGAGCGGCCCAAAGAGCCCATCATCCAGAAGACGACCTCTTGAACCTGCTCCGCATGTCCCACGTACTGCAGAAAGGAGGTCATTGCCGAGAAGAGGTACATGATGGCAATTCCTGCCAGTATCATAGTCTCGGGGGTGATGCCCTTGTATTTTGCCAGTCCGTAGACGGCGAAGGAGGCGAGAACTGTGAAAATAAAGGCATTGCCCACGATCAGCCACTGCCCGCCCACAAATCCAGCGCCCATGACTATGGCCAGAGCTGCTCCAAAGCCCGCGGCTGAGGAGATGCCAAGGGTGAAAGGGCTTGCAAGGGGGTTTTTGAGGATGCCCTGCATCACAGCTCCGGCAATGGCAAGTCCGATTCCTCCAACTATCGCCAGGAGGATGCGGTGCAGCCGTAGGCCCCAGACTATGGTGTCCGAGAACCAGTTTGTCTGGAAGGTGCCAGGCATGAACTTGGCCAGGATAGTAGTGTAGACATCCGCGACGCTGATGTCCGCTGAGCCTCGCGTGGCAGCATAGCCTGCCAGCAAAATTATCGCTAAGATGAAGGCGAAGAGAACGAAGATCTTTTTGCCGATGAACTTCTCATACTGCTCCCTCAGGTCCGCAGCAGTATTATCATGGGAATGTGCCGCCGACATCGATCTATTCCTCAGGATAGGCCCTTCGCAGCATCCAGATGTTGCCCAAGCCTTTCCACTGCCGTATCTATCCCCCTTTCCGCTCCTGTAAAGCCTTTTATTAAGCGCGAAAGGCTCTCGTTGCAGAGTAACAGATTCAAACTGCAAATGACATTCATGCCTGATCCCCAAATTCCATCGATTAAAGCGACAAAGGTACTTTATACTAATATTAATAAATCTTTTGGTATTAGTATTATCCAATCACAATAATGACGTAGATATCTGCTTATAATGCAATTCTTCCATGAAAAAAGCTCCCTCTCTGCCATATGATTCCAAGTCAGTGAGTCCAATTTTTATAGCGTGTCAGCACCCTCAGGTGCAGATTGATGATC
>JAUCQD010000035.1 GCA_030372945.1 Methanothrix sp.
GGTCTTATTCGCGATCTCTTAGAGGAGCCTGCATTGCAGAAGGTGAACATCGTGGACATGGACCAAAGAGTGATGCAGGGCATATTCGTGATGTCAGTGGTTGCAGATTTCAGCTCAGCCAACGTCACTGCCCGGGAGCTTGAGTTATGGTTTCAAAAGAGGGCAGCGGGCCTTGGCATCGAGTTCAGTTTCCTTCCGATGCAGCAGTATCGCGGCAGGCGTCGTTCCAAGAAAAACATGCATATGGTCACAATCCTAGCCAAGGACAGGGTCGGCATCATCAGGGATGTGGCAGGCATTGCAGCCGAAAATAAGATCAATATCGAAAGGGCATCAGTTACCGCTCGTGGCGATCTAATATCGATAGAGTTCCTCATGGATTTTGCTGATTGCGATGCAGAGGGCTGCAAGGCAAAGCTCAAGCAAGAATGCGAAATCCTTGGGCTGGATGTGGTAATTCAGGATCTGGGACGTTCATTAAAAGAAAAGAGGCTCATCGTCTTTGACATGGACATGACCATTGTCGACTTTGAGATCATCAACAAGCTTGCCAGCTTTGCGGGAGTTGACGAGCAGGTCAAGGCGATAACCGAGAGAGCCATGAATGGAGAGATGGACTTCAAGGAATCTCTCAGGCAGAGGGTGCGGCTTTTAAAAGGGACTCCTGTGAGCACTCTTGAAGAGATTGCTCGCGATCTGAGGCTCACACCGGGATCTGAGGAGTTGATCCACCACCTGAAGCACCAAGGCTACAAGATCGCCCTCATCAGCGGTGGCTTCACTTATTTTACTGATGTGCTAAAAGATCGGCTGGGATTCGATTACGCCTTCGCCAATGAGCTGGAGATCAAGGATGGAATCCTAACAGGCGAGATAAAAGGCGACATCATCGATGCTGATGCCAAGGGGCGCATAATCTTTCGTCTTGCAGAGCTCGAGAGGATCAGCCCTGACAACATCGTGGCAGTTGGCGATGGGGCCAATGACTGTTTGATGATCAAGAATGCTGGCCTCGGAGTGGCCTTCAACGCCAAGGAGATCTTGAAGAAAGTTTCAGATGGCACTTTATCCAGGGAAAACCTCATAGGGTTGCTCAATGTACTTGGGTTGGCTGAAAAGGAAAAAGAAATGCTGTAAATGAAGAAGATCGTCATCAAGGGTGCCCGCGAGCATAACCTGAAGGACATAACCGTCGAGCTTCCCCGTGATAAGTTCATAGTCATCACAGGCGTCTCAGGCTCAGGCAAGTCTACGCTGGCCTTCGATACCATCTACGCAGAAGGCCAGCGCCGCTACGTTGAGTCCCTTTCAGCCTATGCTCGTCAGTTTCTTGGACAGATGGACAAGCCAGATGTGGACTTTATCGATGGTCTCTCACCGGCCATCTCCATCGAGCAGAAGACGACGTCGAAGAACCCACGCAGCACCGTTGGCACTGTCACAGAGATCTACGATTATCTGCGTCTGCTATTTGCCAGGATAGGCGTGCCGCATTGTCCTGAGCATAACATACGAATCGAGTCCCAGTCTCCAGAAGGGATCGCCGACAGCATAATTGCCAAAACCTGCAAAAATGACCAAAGCCGTCAGGTAACAGTCCTCGCTCCAGTGGTCCGCCAGAAGAAAGGAACCTACGGCCAGCTCTTCAGCGACCTGAATGCAGAGGGATTTATGCGCGTCAGGGTAAATGGAGAGATCCTCAGGACCGATGAGGAGATAGAGCTGGACCGCTACAAGAAACACGACATCCAGATCGTTATGGACCGACTGAGCCCTGCCCAAGATCGCTCAAGGCTTGTCGAGGCCATTGAGAATGCGCTCAAGAAGGCCGAGGGGCTCGTCATAGTCTTGGATGCAGATGGAAAGGAATGGCTGTATTCCGCAAAGATGGCGTGTCCGGTATGCGGCATGGCCTTTGAAGAGCTGCAGCCGCGCATGTTCTCCTTCAATAGCCCATTTGGAGCCTGCGAGACTTGCAACGGCCTGGGCATTCGCATGGAGTTCGACCCGGATCTGATAATTCCAGACATGGATCTGTGCATCGCAGACGGAGCAGTGGCACTGTACAGGAACGCCATCGACGGCTGGCGCGGCCAGTACCTGGCAGCCGTCGCAAAGCACTTCGGCTTCGATATCTTCACGCCCATGAAGGCCCTCACAAAGGATCAGTACAATGCCCTGATGTACGGTTCGGACGAGCGCATCAAGTTCAGCATGAGCATGAAGAACGGAGATGCCTACTGGTCACATAATGGTCAGTGGGAGGGCCTGATACCGCAAAGCGTTCGGCTATACGGGCAGACGAACTCAGAATACCGGCGTGAGGAGCTTGAGAAGTTCATGAGAGTCCTCCCATGTCCCGCATGCAATGGCAAAAGGCTAAAAGAGAAGGTGCTAGCCGTAAAGATCGCCGAGAGGTCCATTGTGGATGTGACAGATTTATCCGCCAGCGATTGCATTGCGTTCTTCGAGAAGCTTGAGGCCTCTCTTGGCGAAAAGGATAGAGAGATCGCACGACAGGTTTTATCGGAGATACGCTCCCGCCTGGGTTTCCTGGATCATGTGGCCTGGGCTACCTGACCCTTTCCAGGAATTCGGGCACTCTTTCCGGAGGAGAGGCACAGCGCATCCGACTGGCGACACAGATAGGCTCGAACCTGACGGGCGTTCTATACGTTCTCGATGAGCCATCCATTGGGCTTCACCAGAGGGACAACGCGCGTCTGATTGGGACCTTGAAGAAGCTGCGAGACCTCGGGAACACTCTGATCGTTGTGGAGCACGACGAAGAGACCATTCGCAGCAGCGACCATGTGCTGGACATAGGCCCAGGAGCAGGCATTCATGGCGGCTTTGTGGTGGCCCAGGGCAGCCCTGAGGAGATCGAGAAGTGCCCAG
>JAUCQD010000036.1 GCA_030372945.1 Methanothrix sp.
GAATTGCCTCATTGTTTATGGAGCCGCTGCCATGACCGTAGTTCTTAAAAGCTACATTTCCTGCCTTAGCATACATGTAAGTCATGAAATAGCCGTTGCCCTGAACACTCTGCTCAAAATCGAATGTGGTGTTTCTCTCTCTGTAGTCTGTCGCCCAATAAGTAGCTGCAGAACAACCTATAAGTGCAACTGAAACTATAGCTATCGATATTGCTAGCATAGCCTTCTTCAGATCAATCCCTCCATCAAGCGAATAACGCTAATCAATCTAATGATCCTGTACCTTGTAAGTAGACTCACCTATTTTAATCTGTTGATTGCAGCTTATAAATGCGAACAGGATATTCGTTCTGCAGCTACCAGATAGTTAATAAATTGTGCCAGCAAGATAATTGATGGACCAAGAACGGGGAATGTAGATATCCGAACTATAATAGTTCAGAAAATATCTAAATTGGATTATCCAAATTACTGCCATCTATAAATAAGTACTAATCTGAGGAACGAGTAACCAAAAGATTAATACGTGAAGGGTTTCTCGATATGTAGTAGTATGCTCACTCCTATCGATCCTATGAGAAGGTCATCTTTTGCTCACGCTAATTGCATACAAGCTAAGCTATTCGATTACAAATTTGAGCACAGATAATAGCTATATAACTGAAAATTCATCCTCGTCAGATCGATAATGAGCATGCAAAAACCCCATCTCGTATAGTGCCGTAGAGAAGCGCTTCGCAATTTTTTGCGAAGGGTTCCCGGGTTTTTTAGTCCCGGAGTGGGACTAAACCCCAGCAATGGTGCTGGAACAGGAGGACAAACGGGGGATGCTGGCAGAACTGGAAGATAAGAGAGGCAAACTCAGACAGGAGTCCCTTGCCTTCAAGGACAGGCGCAGTCAACTGAACGCAGAGGCGAGCAAGTGGGCCGCCAAGAGAAACGAGCTCAACAAGGCCACCAAAGAGCTGATCGAGAAGGCCCAGGAGCTCAAAAAGCTGCGAGACGAGAATAACAAGAACGTGGCCGAAGCCAAGAAGCTAAGGGACGAGTTCAACGAAAAGACCAACCAGCTCTATGCAAGGATAGACGATATTCGCAAGAAGTACAACCTCACCGGTGAACGCTCAATAAGAGACCTGCGCCGGGAGATCGACCATCTGGAGTTCAGACAGCAGACAGAGGTCTTGAGCCCGGACAAGGAGAAGCAACTGGTCGATAAGATCGCCGCCTTACATGCAGAGTTTCGGAGCCGCAAAGAGCAGCTTGAGAAGAACGAAGAGTTGAGGAAGCTCCTGGATGAAGCCCAGGCCATGAGGGACAAGGCGTCCGAACATCATGAGCAGGTCACGAAATTTGCAGAGCTGGCTCAAGAGTATCACGACCAGATGATCGCCACATTCAAGGAAGCCGATCAAACCCGTGCCGAGGCCGATGCAGCTCACAAGGAGTTCGTCAAAGCCCAGGAGGCTGCAGATGAGCAGCACAAAGAGTTCATCCGCACCCAGCGCGAGGTTCGCGACTTTGAGAAGGTGATCGTGGGCCTGAAGAAGAAGAACAGGGACATCAAGGAAGATCGCGCCAAAGAGGTCGCCAAGCGCGAGGCAGAAGAGATCCTAACCCACTTCAGGCAGGGCGAGAAACTGGACACAGCGGATCTGCTAAGGCTACAGCGTGCAGGTCTTGTTTAACTGACTTCAAGTTTCAATTGTGATGGGCAGAGAGCCTGCCCTTCTTTTGGATTTTAGTGCCCTTTTTTGCAAACCTCCAACCAAGGCAGCGCATGCGAATGAGGATGCAGATTTCGGCGATATAAAGACCGTAAGGTTTTAAGCTTCTACACCAGATCCACAAATGATGAAAGAAATTCGCCTGCTCTTTGGAAAGCCGAAAATTCGGGACAGGTCAAAGCTCTTATCCGCGCTCCGTGAACTTCAATCAAGCCATGGCTGCATAGTGCAAGCCTTTGATGCAGACAAGGTCGTCAGCGAGAGGCATATCATCTATGCAGCCGAGAAAGCCATGGATGCCATCTCTGATTGCAGAAACATTGCCAAAGACCCTGGAGTTGAGATAATGCGTTACGCCTCTGGAGAGCGGCAGATAGAAAGGGCGCTGATCATGGGGATCTCCGAGTCTACTGAGCGGATAGCTCTCATCCTCGTCTCCTTTGACAGCTGTTGCCAATGGCCCGACTCATCGGAGCTATCCCGCCTGATCGAACTGGACGGACGAGGCTGCACCTTTAACTGCGAAACAGTAAAAAAAGTCTTTAACATATCCAATGAGGAGATAGAAGCCGTGGGCGAGGACCGGATAGAAGAGCTGGTCATTGAAAGGGTAGCCCTGGTGGATACATACCGGTGAACTGTAACAGGATGAGTTCAAAAATGAAGGAAGAATTCTACACCCAGAAGCGATGGCTCAACTGGTTGAACAAGGTCAAGGAGAGCAATTTCAAGCTTACCGAATCGGATGACAAGAACACAGGTGCCGTCTTCATCTACATCATGGACGATGTTGTTTTAGCGTGCCTGAAGGTCATAGCCAGATGCGAGAGGGAGATCATAACTCCTGAGGAGGCCATTGCTGAGATTGCGGGCATAAGGTCGATAGTATTTCAGGATCATGAGTCTCTGGGCGAGGATGCAGACCTGATGCTTGAGTCCTTGAAGACTTCTCTTGCAGCTGTTTTCGTCTCCAGCCAGCGTTATATCACAGGAAACTTCGACCGCGAGAGTCCCTTGGATGAGCTTGTGAAGAATGCTATCGCTGCCGAGCAGAAGCAGGACCTGGATGCGGCCTTCGATCTGCTGAGCCAGGTGGGTGCAAGGGTAATCGGGGGAGAGAGCCTACCTGAGATGGGCGAGATGCCTTACTGCATGACAGCGGAGCTCATGGATGGGATCGACGCCATATCTGCGGCCATGCTGGGAGACGATAGCTACAAGGAGGATGATGGGACCGAGGACGATGGCAGCGATATCTAAGTCGATCTAGCTGTCGTCGTCACCTCGCATCCACCCTCTACAATCACGACGGTGTGCTCCGCCTGAGAGACGAGGGCGCCCTCTACCTCCCAGAGAACCGGATATCTGTGCACAACGCCGCTCTTTTGCAACTGCATCAGAGCAAAATCGACTCTCTCGCCCACTAGCCAACGTCTTGCGAAGGGAAGAGTTTTGTAGAGCTCCTGTATCTGCTTCATCAGCGCTCTGGCCTGGGGCAGCCTGACGGGCCTTGGGGCAGAGAAGCCATAGATCTCATTGATCGGCGCTTCACTTATCCTTCCAGAGCCGTTTGTGGCAAAGGGCTCGATTGCAATGACATCCCCTTCCTTCAATATCACGCCCTTCTCCACAGCTCTGTTCGGAATTTGGGGATCATCATGAGTCACGTACCTTGATAGGCCGTGGCCTGTCAAATTCGACACAGGCTTGTAGCCATAGCCTTCTATGGTCTCTTCGATGGCCGCTCCGATTTTGGCAGTGGAGACACCGGGCGCGACGAGCTCCAGCGCCGTCTCAAGTGCAGCTTTCGATGCCTCTGTCAGATCAGGGTGGCCGCTGAGGTCGATGGTGATGGCGCAGTCTGCCACGTAGCCGTCCAAGTGCACGCCCACATCGAGCTTGACCATGCTCTCGCCAAAGCAGCTCTCATCCTTTGGGCCAGGAGTGTAGTGTGCAGCATTCCGATCCAGGGATATGTTGCAGGGAAAGGCGGGCGCAGCACCCTTAGACCTTATCTTGTCCTCTACGAAATTTGCCACCTCAAGCAGGCTTGCGCCAACCTCGACCTTTGGACGCGCCTCTTGCAGCACCTCTGCAAGGATCTGCCCGGCCTTCCTGTACTTCTCCAGAACTTCTGCATCCATCAAATCAGCCCAATTGATCTCAAAGAACAAGCCTTCGCTCGAATTTTGTGATGTTCTCGCATCCCTCATCATTTACTGCAACCAAGTCTTCCAGCCTTACGCCGCCGATCTCTTGATAGTACAGGCCCGGCTCAACCGTCACCACATTTCCCGCCTCCAGAACCTCTCCGACCTCGCTGAGCGATGGCCGCTCATGCACCTCCAGCCCCACCCCGTGACCAGTGGAGTGGGTGAATCCACGGCCTTCTCTCTCAGGATAGCCGCATTCCTCAAAGACTTTGCAGACCTCATGATGTACATCTCTTCCCCTGACGCCTGCCCTGATGGCTGCAAGCCCAGCGTCTTGTGCTGACGATACTGCTTCATAAAGATCCAGGACCTCTGGTGCAGCCTCACCCTTTAGAACTGTGCGGGTCATGTCAGCGAAGTAGCGGCTGCACTTGGAGCGCGGAAAGATATCGATCACTATTGGCGCGTTCGCAGGAAGCGGCCCAGAGCCTCGCGCATGGGGATCTGCCGCTGCCCGTCCTCCGGCAACGATCGTATCGACTGCTTCGCATCCTTCATTCAGCAGCGAGACCTCGATGGCGCTGCGGACCTGCTCGGAGGTCAGTGGCACGCCTTGGCGAAAGAGCAGATCGCCGCGAGGCTCGGAGCTTGCAATGAGCTGAACTGCCAGCCGCATGGCCTTCTCACATGCCCTTTGAGATTGCCTGATTGCATTTAGCTCGCCTTGGGTCTTCACAGCTCGCCAGCGCGAGACTGGGCTCTCAACAATCTCGATCTCGAAATCCCTGCCAAGTTGCTGGAATACTCCTGCGGAAAACCGGAAGGGCACGCCAATTCGCTTCACGCCATGATCCTTCAGGAACTCCTTGAGCACCTCCAGATATGCAGCATCCGGCTTTCCAGTTGCTCTGAGCAGCTCCATTATTCCGTACTGAGATGTGCTTATCACCTCATCAGCCGAGGACTCACGCGAGGCCCGTCCCAACTCCATTGAGGAGACGAGCAACGAGACCTTCTCTTGCAAGAGGAGTGTGAACCTGTCGCCTGCCAGGAAGTGAGACAGATAGAACATATCCGAGTCGCAGATGCTGTCGCCGATGAAAAGAAGGCCGTCAAGGCTGCACTGCTCTAGAAATTGCATGGCTTTAAAGTACACAACATTTACCTGCGAATAGACCTTGTGAGCTCTGAGACGAATGTGGCTACATCCCCACTCTGCTCTACAGCCGTGCCTGTCACTATCAGGTCTGCGCCAGCAGCCACCAGCTTTGCAGCTGCATCGCCACTACGAATCCCACCGCCGACGGTGAGCAGTGCTGTGCCAAGAGCCTTCTTCACTGCAGAGACCATCTGCACTGGAACTGGCGAGTCTGCGCCCGAGCCTGCTTCTAGATAGACCAGCCTCATGCCCATGAACCTCGCAGCCAGGGCATAGGCCACTGCCAGCTCAGGCTTCGTCCTTGGGATCAGCCGGGCGTCGCCCACAAAACCCACTGTTCCGCCGGGCTCGATGATGATGTAGGCCATGGGGATCGGCTCCAGACCATAGCGAAGAACTAGCGGAGCGCCAAGAGCCTGGTTCTCTATGAGGTACGAGGTGGAGCGAGAGTTCAGCAGGCTCATGAAGAAGACTGCATCTGCATTTTCACAAAGCCCTGCCACGCTGCTGGGAAAGAGGATGACGGGGAGATCACAGCTCTCCTTTATCCTATCTACCGTCTCGTGAAGGGGGATGCCTGCTGCGCCCACTGAGCCGCCTACCATGATGGCATCCGTGCCGCCTTCGTCTGCAGCAACAGCTATGCTTGCAGCCTGCGCGGGGCTCTGCGAATCAGGGTCGATCAGCGTTAGATGGCCGGCACCATGCTGCGATACAGCCTGGCGCAGCAGCTTCTCGACCCCTCCTACCTCAAACTTCATTTAAGCTGTCTTGCTCTCCTTTGACTTCATCCTCAGGCCGCGATAGCCGCACTTGCGGCAGCGGGTTGCTTTTATGGGATTTCGCGCATTGCAGCGCATGCATATCTTGAGATTCAATGTTCTGTTTTCTGCCTCTGGAAATCTAGCCATTACAATCAGCTCTTTTAGTCCCGATGTGCTCGGATATGATGCTTTCCGAAATATATAGCGCCGGGGTTGGGATTTTCCTGGCAGGGCTCCATTTCGCCCTGCCATTTTTAAACCAAGCGTACCAGGAAGGGACAACAGGTCTAGAGCCTGCCGCGTATGAACCAGTCTCTTATAAAAAAAAACGAGCCCACCACAAAGCGCTGT
>JAUCQD010000037.1 GCA_030372945.1 Methanothrix sp.
GTCATGATCTCATCTTATGCTATATTTTCATATAAATCTGTGCACACCGTCCGGCAAATCAAGGATTATGAGATCGTCAAATGCTCCAAGCCATATCCTCCAACCCAAAAAATATATCATCGTAACAAGTATCAAGGTTTGCAATGCGAATACTTGTAGTCAACAACTATGGACAATTCAACCACCTCATCCGAAGGAGCATAAGGGACAGGGTGGAGACCGATCTCATCTCCAACCAGACCCCTCCTGAGGAGATCGATGCCGATGGCCTGATCTTGGGCGGAGGGCCGACTCTGGAGCGAGCTGGACGCTGCGCAGATTATCTGCGAGACCTGGATGTGCCGATCCTGGGAATTTGCCTTGGCATGCAGCTTATGGGAACTGTCTTCGGAGGATCGGTGAAGCCTGGAATCATCGGAGGCTATGCCGAGGTAGACGTTGAGATCGTCAAAGAAAATGACATCCTGAAGGGGCTCCCACCGAAATTCAAGACGTGGGCCTCTCACATGGATCAGGTAGCCCAGCTGCCCCCTAGGTTCGAAGTCCTTGCTCGATCCGAAGTCTGTGAGATCGAGGCCATGAAGCATCTCGCCAGGCCTCTGTACGGCGTGCAGTGGCATCCAGAGGTCGTTCATACAGAGCACGGGCAGGAACTCCTCGACAACTTCATTGCAGTGTGCAAGAGATGAGACGAAAAAGTTCGACAGAAGAGCTGCTCTCCAAGCTGCGCGAGGATCTGCTCGCAGCAAGAGGGCTTTCGACTGAGAGGCTCGCCGCACAGATTCAAGAGATAGGCTTTCAATGCCAGCGCTGCGGGGAATGCTGCAGAGGTGAAGACAGCAGCGTGGTGGTCTTTCCCTTCGAGATCAGGCGCATTCTAGGGGCCACGGCCATGGACTGGAACGATGTGGTCGAGCCCCCACAGGAAGGCGAGTGGGACAGCGACGGCGTCTTTCATACGCTGGAGTGGCGGCTAAAGAAAGAGGATGGATCTTGCAAATTTTATGCAAAATGGAGATGCAAGATCTATGGAACCAGGCCGCTGCTCTGTAGCACCTATCCCTTTTATCTGGACAGTGGAGCATTAAGTTGCTCTGAGTGTCGGGGACTGGGCAGGAAGATTCAGCCTCGCAAGGCTCAAAAGATCGCTGCGCTATTGAAAGAGAGATGCATCATCGAGATTTGCGAGGCCATAGCCCTTCTGGAAAAATACGAGGACTTCGAGCGAGGCAGGCCTGCAAATAGGGGACTGTGCATCGTGCACGACAGCGAAGGAGAGCACAGGGTCATCACTGAACTGCGCTCTTGACCTCATCGACGATCTTGTCTATGATGCTCTTCTCCTTCTCGCTCGAAGACCTCTTCTTCTCGCCGAATTCCGCTGCGAGAGCTTCCATAAGCTGCTTTTGCCGCTCAGTCAGAGCAGAAGGCGTCTTGACCCTGACCTTTACGTGCAGGTCACCAGACCCCAGGCCCTGAAGTCTTGGCATGCCCTTTCCCCTCAGCCGGAAGACCGAGCCCGTCTGCGTGCCTGCAGGCACCCGGATCCTGGCCCGGCCGTTCAATGTCGGAACCTCCAACTCTGCGCCCAGGGCCGCCTGGGTGATGCTGATGGGCATCTCAATGAAGAGGTCGCTATCCTGGCGCTGGAACCTTGGATGCGGCATGACGTTGATGACCACATACAGGTCGCCCGCCTCGCCACCCATGCTCGCTGCGTCTCCCTGACCGCGAAGTTTCAGGTGCTGCCCATCCTCCACTCCAGGAGGTATTTTGATGTTGATCTTGCGCGTTTTACGCGCCCTTCCTGTTCCGCTGCAGTCGCTACAAGGGCTTGTTATGATCTGGCCACGACCTTTGCACTTATTGCAGGTGGTGGAGGTGACGATCTGGCCAAATGGGGTGTTCTGGGCACGCGTCATCTGGCCAGTTCCTCTGCAGGCGGTGCATACCACAGGGCTGGTGCCGGGCTTTGCCCCGCTTCCGGAGCACGTCGAACAGGTCTCGGTTCTTGGAACGTCGATGGTCATCTCAAGACCTGAGGCTGCCTGCTCAAGGGTCAAGTTGACATCATAGCGCAGGTCGCGACCACGCGCAGGGCCTCGGCCCCGGCTGCCACCGAAGAACATGTCGAAGATGCTCTCGCTGCCGCCGAAGCCAAAACCGCGCAGCAGGTCTTCGAAGTTCACTCCGCGGAAGATGTCCTCCTGAGAGTACTGGCCGCTGATTCCTGCGTGACCGAACTGGTCGTACTTCTGGCGCTTTTCCGGATCGGAGAGGACTGCATACGCCTCTGAGATCTCCTTGAACCTCTCCTCTGCATCTGATGCATCCGATCTGTCTGGATGGTACTTCATAGCGAGCTTGCGATAGGCGCTTTTGATGTCCTTCTCGCTAGCATCTTTGGCGACCCCGAGCACCTCGTAGTAGTCCTTTTTATCCGGCATGCGCTATCCAATTCCTCTTTTACCAGTTTTCCCGTCTCTTTCTCAGGCTTACTTCTTATCGTTTACTACTTCGTAGTCTGCATCGACTGTGGGACCTGACTGCCCGGAAGCCTGGTCCTGCTGCTGTCCTGAGCCCTGCTGTGAAGACTGCTGTTGCTGTGCCGCCTTCTGATACATGGCGCTTGAGAGCTCGTAGATGGAATTTTGCAGTGCCTCGGTCTTGGCCTTGATCTCTGAGATCTCGCCGCCTGCTTGGGCATTCTTCAGATCTGCAATGGCCTTCTCGATCTTCTCCTTCTGGTCCTTTGTGGCCACATCGCCTGCTTCTTTTAGCATCTTCTCCGAGGCATAGATCAGCGAGTCTGCTGCGTTCTTGGCCTCGATCTCCTCTTTCCTCTTCAGGTCTTCAGCCGCGAAGCGCTCCGCATCCTTGATCTTGGCGTTGATCTCCTCCTGGCTGAGCTTGTGCGGAGCGGTGATGGTGATCCTCTGCTCCTTCTTTGTTGCCAGATCCTTGGCTGATACATGTATGATGCCATTTGCATCGATATCGAAGGTGACCTCGATCTGAGGAATGCCGCGTGGAGCGGGCGGAATTCCAACCAAAGTGAACCTTCCAAGGGACACATTATCTTTGGCCATTGGCCTCTCGCCCTGCAGGACATTGACCTCGACGCTGGTCTGGTTGTCTGCAGCAGTGGTGAAGACCTGGCTCTTGCGTGTGGGAATTGTGGTATTCCTCTCGATCAATCTCGTCGTAACGCCCCCAAGGGTCTCAATGCCAAGGGACAGAGGCGTGACGTCCAGCAAGAGCAGGTCTTTGACCTCGCCGCCCAGGACTCCGGCCTGAATCGCAGCGCCCATGGCCACGCACTCCATTGGGTCCACGCCACGCTCGATGTCCTTACCCATGAAGCTCTTCACGAACTCCTGAACAGCTGGCATTCTCGTCGGACCGCCAACGAGTATGATCTTTCCTATGTCGGATTTCTCGAGCTTTGAGTCTTTTAGAGCCTGGATCATGGGGCCGCGGCAGCGCTCCAGAACATCGTGAATAAGCTCCTCCAGCTTGGCCCGCGTCAGGGTCATGCTCAGATGCTTGGGACCGCTGGCATCTGCTGTGATGTAAGGAAGGTTGAGGTTTGTCTGCAAAACGGATGAAAGCTCTATCTTTGCCACCTCCACAGCCTCCCTGAGGCGCTGCATGGCCATGGAATCTCGGCGTAGATCGACTCCCGACTCCTGCTTGAACTTCTCCAGGACATAATCCATCAGCCGCTCATCCATGTCCCTGCCGCCAAGCTGCGTGTCCCCAGAGGTCGAGCGCACCTCAAAGACGCCCTCACCTATCTCCATGATTGTGACATCCAGTGTGCCGCCGCCCAGGTCAAAGACCATGATCTTGTGCTCGCCTGCCTTGTCCAGCCCAAAGGCAAGAGCTGCAGCAGTAGGCTCATTGATGATCCTCACAACCTCAAGTCCGGCAATTGTACCTGCATCCTTCGTCGCTTGCCTCTGGTTGTCGTTAAAGTAAGCGGGCACGGTTATCACAGCTTTATCAACTGTGTCGGCCAGATAAGTCTCTGCATCAGTCTTGATCTTGCGCAGGATCTGGGCGGACACCTCCTCAGGAGTATATTCCTTTCCGTAGACTTTGACTTTGTAGTCGGTGCCCATCTTTCTCTTGATGCCTGTGATGGTTCCTTCTGGGTTGGTGACCGACTGCCTCTTGGCAGGCTCGCCTACCAGAACCTGTCCGTCCTTGGTATAGGCCACGTATGATGGAAAGGCCTTTCCTCCAAGGCTTGTTCCTTCAGCACTGGGAATGATAGCGGGCCTGCCACCAATAAGGGCAGCTGCTGCCGAATTGCTGGTTCCAAGGTCAATGCCGATAATTTTAGACAAGATCTCATCTCCTGAAATTGAAAGTTATCAATACTTCGTAAATATTTAAACTTATCATCACCGCTTTGCCACTGCCACTTTACAGAAACGAATGACGTGAGAGTTGAAGAGATACCCCTTTTGAATCACTTCCGCAACTGTACCCTCCTCCAGGCTCTCCGACTTTATGGAGCATAAGGCCTCATGCCTGTAGGGATCGAACTTCTTGCCGATCTCATCCATTGGCTCCAGCCCTTCGGTTTTAAGTATATCAAGAAGCTGCTGGTATAGTATCCTGGTCCCTTCATCATGTTTTGCGGCTTGGTCGAGGCTGTCGAGCACTGGGAGAAGCTTGCAGATGAGCTTCTCCGAAGCGTATTTCACAGTCTCTTCCTTCTCCCGCGCAGATCTCTTCATCAAGTTATCGAGATCCGCCATGCACCGCTTCAGAGACTCGAGGCGCTCTTCTGCCAGACTCTGAGCCTGTAGTATCTGCTCTTTGAGCACCTCCAGCTCGGACTTTGCCTGTGAAGGCTCATTTTGATTTTCTTTTGAAACCACATCTGCATCTTCAGCCATAAGCTCCACCCAAACGATTGATCGTATTTGAAATTGGAAAGGAGGACTGTCCGGCTGGATTTTGCCGGGCATCCTGACATTTTTTTAGTAATGAGGCATTGGCATCTGAGGCATTGTGTAGTCGTGCGGGCTTTGGCCAGGCTTCGGCTTCATCATCTCTTCCCTCTTGGCAGAGATGACATCGTCCACTCGAAGAACCATAGTAGCAGCTTCCGCTGCGGATTTGATCGCCTGAATCTTTACCTTCAGAGGCTCTACTATGCCCTGCACGAGCATATCAGAGGGCTCGCCGGTATTTATGTTCAGGCCGAAATTCATCTTGCCCTGTCCATGCTTGGCACGCAGGCCTGCGAGAGAGTCCACAGGATCGAAGCCTGCGTTCTCGGCCAAAGTCAGAGGTATGGCTTCGACTGCTTCGGCAAGCCCCGAATGGCCAGTTGTTCTCTCCCTTCCAGGGTAGAGGCGTACTGCCTCAGATTCTCAGCCACTCTGATCTCAGGAGCACCGCCGCCTGGAACGATCTTTCCTGAGCGAATGACATCTAAAACCACGTTGAGTGCATCGTCCAGGGCGCGCTCCATCTCATCCAGGAACTGCTCCGAGACGCCGTGCAATATGATTGAGACCGCCTTGGCCTTCTCGCAGCCCTCCACGAAGATCATGTGCTTGTCCTTGCCGACCTTGCGCTCTTCTACTACGGCTGCAGATCCCAGGTCCTGTGGCGTAACCTGCATCACATCGCCCACCAGCCTTGCGCCAGTTGCCAAAGCCAGCATCTTGAGATCCTCTCTTTTGACCCTGCGGGCAGCCAGAATTCCATTCCTTGACAGATAATTTTGTGCAGTGACGCCGATGCCCTTCTCGCAGAAGACCACATTGGCTCCAGCCGCAACTATTGCATCGACCTGGCTCTTGATGATGTTCTCCTCGCCCTCCTTGAAAGATGCGAGGTTTTTGGCCTCGGTTATGGTGATCTTGGCATCTGTGTCCAGCTTCTTGAGCTCTAATGTGCCTTCAAGCAGCAAGATCCTGGCCTTCTCAATTTTTTTCGGCATCTCTGGACTGGTCCTCTCCTTTTCTACAACGATTCCATAGTTTATGAACGAGTCCTCGATCCTGCCACCAGGGATCTTTACGGCCTTGACGAACTCCTCGATATCCTTTCCTTGCGAGCCTGATACTGCCAATGCAGCGTCCACGGAGATCTGGGCCAGCTTGTCCATAGCGATCTCAATGCCCTTTCCTCGCATGGCCGTCTGGGCTATCTTCAGAAGCATCGTCTGGTCCCCAGAGACGTCTATTGCCATATCCTTCAGCACGCTTTGAGCCCTGGACTGAGCCATCTTATATCCTGAGACTATGACCGTTGGATGGACGTCCTGATCTAGGAGAGCCTCTGCTTTTTTCAGCAACTCGCCGGCAATTATCACAGCCGTGGTAGTGCCGTCTCCAATCTCGTCATCCTGAGCCCGGGCCACCTCCACTATCATCTTTGCCACAGGATGCTCTATGTCCATCTCTCTGAGGATGGTGGCGCCGTCATTGGTAACAGTAGCATCTCCACTGCTATCGATGAGCATTTTATCCATCCCTTTTGGTCCAAGGGTGGTACGGACAGCCTCAGCTATCGCCTTGGCCGCCAAGATGTTCTTGCGCTGCGCATCCTTACCTGTCTCTCGCTTGCTTCCTTCTTTCAGTATTATTACTGGTACGCCACTCAAACCAGCCAAACCTTAGTCCTCCCCGACTTTTTTCCTAATACCAGTTTGAAGTTCTATATAAAGGATTCGCATGACTGCTTCCTCACATTTGAATTCAGATCCGCGTATATAGTAGAGAATAAGAACTATATAGTTCCACGACCACTGCCCTGAAGAAAGGGATTCATAGTGACCTCGAAGATCGTCTCTAAAAACTTGAACCTCTGGTATGGGGAGAAACAAGCTCTCAAGAACATATCGCTGGAGATTCCTGAGAAGAAGATAACAGCGCTAATCGGCCCGTCGGGCTGCGGCAAATCCACATTTATCCGCTGCCTGAACAGGATGAACGA
>JAUCQD010000038.1 GCA_030372945.1 Methanothrix sp.
AGCATATCTCCTGAGCTTGATGAAATTTTATGAAACTGGAAAGACAGGATATGCAGTTGAAGCCAGCGAATTGTTCAATAAAAGCATTGAGTTTCACGATAAGGCCATAGAATCGCAAATACTCAAATAAATCGGCACTCTGCCGCGCCCATAAACGGGCGCGGAATTTCATCTAATGCATGGAGGTATATTATGCGGCAAATGCTGTATTCAACTCTATTGGCTATAATGCTTATTGTGCTTTCTTTTGATGTACAAGGACAGGATCAATTGTCGTCAGGCATAAATACTGAAGACTGCTCCGATATGCAATACTACAAGTTGTACGATGGGCCAGTATCAAATATCCACATAAGTGATTCCATGCCTTTCAATATTTCGGGAAAAGCTCCGATATCCCTTTACGGCCCCTCATTCCCAGAAGGAGTTATGTACTCAGACTATCAGTCGAGTCTTTTCGACCACTGTTCTTTATGGATTCAGGGTTTGACAGATTGGACTCAGAATGTCGTTGTTCCTAAAGGTGCAACCATATCGTTGGTCGCCATCTCTCCTGCGGGATTCAATGGTCTTCTCAGTGAATTGCATCCCGATGGACGGCTTGAGAATTACACATTGAATTTCTATCCGCTAAGCCAGCTGACCTTTTATGCAGACACAATTGGACGGCATGTACTGTTCTTTGCTGTGGCAGGCTGTACAAGCAATAAGGTGGAAATAAATGTGGTAGCCAATTGCACATCAAAAAAATCCATCCCGACAACTACAATTTATTACGTTGAGGAATCTGGTGGTCATGGCATCTACGTCCCGCGTTTTTCAGCAGTAGGCCAAGGATCTGCATCCTGCACTGATTGCTGTTCAACCTGCAACAGAAAATAGGCCGGGAAAAAGAAAATGATCGGGGCCTCGCCTCAGTAGGGTTCAGGCCCCATCGCATTTCTCCCTTCCTCTTGCGCTATCCTTTCCACGTAGCACTTAACGGATTTCTTGTAGCCACTCCTCTTTGCCAACCTCTGTATCTCCTTCATCACGCCGCTGCCATATTGCATGGCCTTCTTCTCATAGCGGGCTACGGATGCAGGCAAGTACTTCTCTGCAACATCCCTCAGAGGACGCTTGCGTATATTGCCGTAAACCTTCATCTCAGGCGGAATGGATCGGGCCGCACGCACGACCCTCACATCCATGTAAGGCAACGAGAAGTAAGCACCGTGAAGCTCCGCTACCGCCTGGTCTCTGGAAAGCTGCAGGGCAAGTCCCTGAAAATCCCTCTCCAATTCCTCCGCGAGGTTTTCAGCTTGCAAGTATCGAATATAACCCCCAAACAGCTCATCTGCTCCCTGACCGGCCAGGATGCGCTGATGGCCGTGCATCTCTGCCCATTCGGCCACGAAATAAAGGGTTGTGGCGATCGAGACATTTACAGGATCGATCTTCGGAATAACCTTCAAGACACTTCTCATGGCGTCTTCGATCGTTTCTGAATCGATCAGCACCTGCTCAAGGGGCAGGCAAAGCTCTCTTGCCACCTGCTTTGCACGCGAGATGTCGTGAGAACCTGATGCTCCCACTACAACGCACTCCCGTCCGGCAAGCTTCGCCACAAGCGCAGAATCCACACCTCCCGATAACGCAACTACGCCTTCATCGCTCCTCAGCTCAACGGCAATCTCAATGGCCTCTCCCAAATCCATGAGGGGATAGGCAGGATCGACCCTCACCACCTCCTTGCCATTGCAGAGCACAGTTCCCGGAGGGCAGTCTCCCGCCATGATCCCGAAGTGGTCGCGCGCCTTGCAGCCGTTCCATTCGAGGAGAAATTCGCCGCCAAACCTCGATGCTCTGCTCAGATCGTCCGATAGCACAGCCTCAACCTGGCTCGGAGTTAGACGATTTGCGTCCAGCTCAACCCATCCCTTGACTTGTGCTATGGGCATAGAGAAGGTCTGTAAATGTGTTAATAGATAAAAATATGGAACATTTAGAATAGAGAACTGCTAGGTACATTGACGTATGAGACTGGCCGTCCCAGCATTTGGGCCAGAAGCCAAGGATCTGTGTACGGGGCATCTGGCAACAGGCTTTGAGATAGATAGTTGTTTGCCTCAGTGCTGTTAACAACAACGGGCGCGGAGCTGGTCAAAATTGCTGGATAGAACCATTTAGGCCCATAACCCGGGGGATACAGAGTATTATTATAGATCGTATAGCCTTTTGGGGTACTACCCCAGTTCCAAAGGTTGTTCTGAGCCTCAACGATGGAGACAGGCTTTGTTCCATGCTGCTCCAGCCAGGATTTCCCAAAATCCCCACCTACATTCTGATAGCATTGAACTGCCTGGATGCATGCCATGCAAAGGATGATTGAGACCAAATGGGTTTTCATCTGTCGTCGAAAAGGGTATTCTCTGCTGCCCTTATAAAAATGATGGTACTCTCGGGCAAGGCAATGTAGCTAATTTTCTGTAATTCGATAACAAACATAATCTCCCTCTGGTTTAGGCATATCTAAATAATTTTCGAGGATTCCTAACATGAACCTAAGCTAAACGTGCATGTAAATGGGAATCCTCCAAGAAACATTTAAATATAACTGATGATGATTGACTTCTGGTGATAATATGCGTGTGCATGCTATCACAGTCTTCTGCCTTCTGGGCATGCTATGCATGCCGCTGATCGAGGCGTATGAGCCGACAAAGATAGGGTTTACTGATCAGAAGCAGGATCCGGGGATGGTCTTCCAGCTGGACCTGCCAACTGGGGCTCTGGAGAAGGTCTATGTCCGTAGCTCAGGACTCATCTCCTATGCTGACTTCATCCAGGGAAGGCTATTCTTCTCCAATGCAAACGACAACAAGATCTGGAAGACATCCCTGAACGCTCCTCGGGGCGCAGAGGCGCTGGTCTACACCCACAGCACCTATGTCAGGGATATAGACGCAGTCCCGACAGGCAACGGGAGCTTCAGGGTATACTTCAGCGAGGCCAGTGGCGCTGGAGGGGACGGTAGGATCTACTACCTTGATGGCACACGAGCCATCCCACTGACGACGGTCAGGCTCTCTGACGTGGATGGCTCCTGGGCAGGAAACTTCGTCTTCGACGACCGTGGCAGGATATACCTCAGCAGCGGCAACACCAGGCCTGCCAGCATCTATCTGCTTGAGCTCTCCGGCAGGCCTGGCGCATCGGGGTTTATCGCTTCTGGCAAGAGCAAGATCAGGAAGATCTATACAGATGATGGTCCCATCATGGGCATGCTCTTCGTTCCTCCTGACAGCATCTACTATGCAGACTTTGGCAGCAGGATATACAGGCTGGACCTCGGGACTCTGAGCAAGAAGACTGTATTTGAGTACAGAAGCCCGAATGCGGGCGGATCGTGGTTGAGTGACGTGACAGACCTATCGCAGACAGCTCCTTGAGGTGGATGGGAATGATTAGTTTCAGAAGTGCCCTCGTACTCGTCCTACTGCTTTGTATCTCCGGATCAGCAGTAGCTCTGCCTGCTGGAACGAGCATCATTTATGGGGGGCAGCAGAAAAGTCCAGCATCCTCACTCGCAGGGAGTTCAGGGGCTGGAAGCAGTATGCCGAAATATCCCGTAGTAGGTGTTGAACAAGACATAACGTCGATGATCGGCGGTGCCTCATCATCTGGGTCCCAGGAGGGCTCGCAGGGCGAGCTGCTGGGTGAGGAGGGCAGCGTGAGCGAGCAGCAGGGCAGCTCGGTGGTGGTGATTGAGCGCAGCTACGGCTGGCCTGGCTCTGGGACGGCTGAGTCCTGGCAGGTTGGACAGGCCTGGCAGACTGGAGGGTATGGCCTCTGGGTCAGGCAGGGTGCAGCAGGAAGGGCGCAGCACCACGTTGCAGCCGCAGGAGGCAGCGTCCCGCTGATCGCCTATGCCCCACTGCCAGGACCGGTGAAGATCTACGACCTCTGTGAGGCAGACGGGATGCTGACCGCGACCTCCTCGTCCCTGAATCTGCCGGCAGGGCTCTCTGACGGATCCTACAACGCCCAGATACCGGGACGTCACATGCTCTTCC
>JAUCQD010000039.1 GCA_030372945.1 Methanothrix sp.
TGGTGCAGTGAAACAATTGCGTCATTATCCGGGTAAGATTCAGCAATTTCGTCAAACAATTCGCCTATTGTCTTTCCAATAAGTGGCTTATCTGAGCCACGAAATGCATAACTATGGGAGACTTTGCCTGGCATGGAGTTGCCTGTCAATCATTAAGGGAATATAACTGTATCTTAATCCAAGTTTTAAAAGAGTCGTTGAGTTCATAATTTGTGTTCATAATTTTTCACAAATTTTATGAATAGATCTCAAATACCTATAAATTTAAACTTCAGATTGTAGCGTCAAGGAGGCAAGTTGAATGCCAATACAGGCGAAGACGAAAGATGATGTATTTGAGGCAATTGACAAGTATAATGTCAGATTTGTCCGATTCTGGTTCACAGATATTCTGGGATTTCCCAAGAGCTTTGCAGTAAATACAAATGAACTGGAGGGCGCCTTCAGTGAGGGCATGGGATTTGATGGCTCCTCAATTGAGGGTTTCGCTCAGATCCACGAGAGCGACATGGTCTTCAAGCCCGATCCATCCACCTTCAAGATCATACCCTGGAGGCAGCAGGAGAATGCCGTTGCCAGGATGTTCGGCGACATATTGAATCCAGATGGTTCGCCTTATGAAGGAGACCCAAGGCAGGTCCTCAAGAGAAATCTTGCGCGGCTCAAGGATAAGGGTTATACCTTCTACACAGGCCCGGAGCTTGAGTTCTTCTACTTCAAGAATGAGAATAGCACAGAGATCCTCGATAAGGGCGGATACTTCGACCTGACAACTCTGGATGCTGCATCAGACCTGCGCCGTGACACGGTTCTGGCCTTGGATGCCATGGGCATCGATGTTGAGTTCAGCCATCACGAGGTAGCCCCTTCCCAGCACGAGATCGACCTTAGATATGACGATGCTCTTGCAATGGCAGACACAGTCATGACCTACAAGATCACAGTGAAGGAGATCGCCCACAGGTATGGCTACCATGCCAGCTTTATGCCCAAGCCCATCTTCGGCCAGAACGGCTCGGGAATGCATGTTCATCAGTCCCTCTTCCAGGGCAAGAAGAACATAATGTACAGTGCTGGAGACCCATTCCACCTATCAGACGAGGGCAGATGCTATATCGCAGGCCTGCTCAAGCATGCGCCTGAGATCACTGCTGTAACCAACCAGTGGATCAACTCCTACAAGCGGCTAGTGCCTGGATATGAGGCTCCAGTATACATCTGCTGGGCAAGGAGGAACAGGTCAGCACTGGTCAGGGTCCCGATGTACAAGCCTGGGAAGGAGGTTGCAACAAGGGTAGAGTTCCGCAGTCCTGATCCTGGAGCCAACCCGTACCTGGCCTTCTCAGTCATGCTGGCAGCAGGCTTGGCCGGGATTGCCAACAGATATGAGCTCTCTGAGCCGCAGGAGAAGAATATCTTCCATATGACTGAGAAAGAGAGGCTTGCAGCAGGAATCCATTCTCTGCCCGGCAGCCTGAACGAGGCGCTCCAGATCACCGAGAAGAGCGAACTTGTCAAGGAGGCGCTCGGAGACCATACGTTCAACGCTTTCATAGCCAACAAGAGAGCAGAGTGGGACGCCTACAGGATCAACGTCACCAAGTGGGAGCTGGACAGATACCTGCCTCTGCTCTGAGCCCACAGCGGGCTTGCCATTTTTTTAATATCATTATACCTGGGAATCGTGTGAGGAGACATCATGACAAACGGAATAATTTCAGCAGATGGTCTTGTTCATAAGTTTTATGAACGTTTCTTAAATAGCTATAAAACGTTTGTCATGGCCTTTTCCAAACCTACACCCCATCGATTTTGCGACGAGCGGGACACTGGTGAGCAGTATTTATGTAGTTGTTTTGGTGATGTATGGAGTTCAAGATTGATATGCCGAGGAAAAGAAGGGAGCTTTATAACAAGGAGATCTGCGCCTGCTCGATCTTCGGGGCAATGAACCGAGATGGGGAACGATTTACAGGCGCAGGCGTTATGTCGGCTATAGCCAATATGCATGTCAGAGGCAACGGTTTGGGTGGAGGTTTTGCAGCCTATGGCATATACCCTGAATACAAGGATTATTATGCTTTTCATCTCATGTTCACTGGCAGCAATTCGGATGCCAAGAGATCTGCAAAGCAGGATTTCGATGTTTTCCTTTGCGAAAACTTCGATGTGGTCTATGACGAGGAGATCCCTCATGGCGATGAGACTGCAGTGAGCGATCCCCCATTGGTCTGGCGCTATTTTGTTGCTCCCCGGAAATGTGGCGATGAGGCAAATCTCTCGGACGACGACTATGTGGTCATGAAGGTCATGCACGTTAACACTAAAATCGAGAACGCCTACGTATTCTCCTCAGGGAAGAACATGGGTTGCTTCAAGGGCGTGGGCTATCCTGAGGAGATCGGCGAGTACTTTATGCTAGACCGGCTTTATAAGGCCTACACCTGGACGGTGCATGGACGCTTTCCCACCAACACTCAGGCCTGGTGGGGAGGAGCTCATCCATTCAGCCTTCTGGATACAACCGTGGTTCACAACGGCGAGATATCCTCTTACGGCACAAACCGCTGGTATCTGGAGATGTACGGCTACGCCTGTACTCTTCAGACAGACACAGAGGTCATAGCCTATGCTGCTGACCTTCTCATGAGGAGACAGAACCTCCCAATAGAATTGGTGGCAAAGATCCTCGCTCCGCCCATCTGGAACTCAATTGATAGAATGAACGAGAAGGAGAGAAGGCTGCTCACTGCGCTGAGAATGGTCTATGCGCCACTGCTCATGAACGGGCCTTTCTCCATAATCATCGGTCAGAGCGGAAAGATGATCGGACTGACAGATAGAATCAGGCTTCGCCCTCTCACTGCAGCCACCAGAGGATCGATGTTCTATCTCTCATCTGAAGAAGCATCAATCAGGCTAATTTCGCCGGAGCTCGACTCAGTCTGGACGCCCAACGGAGGCGAACCGGTCGTCGGAAAACTAAACAATATGACGTGAGGATGGTAAAGGATGAAATCATTCGTCTTTCCTGAGTTCCATATCATAAGGGACGAAGCAAAATGCGGGCAGTGTCGAGGATGCGAGCGACAATGCGCCTTCGGCACTCACACCTACGATCCGGTTCAAGATCGGTTGATATCAGACGACTACAAGTGCGCCGGCTGCCAGAGATGCGTAGTCTTCTGCCCCAAGGACGCCATTGAAGTTCGGCCAACGCAGTCTCCTTATCGGCAGAATGCCTCCTGGACCCGCGAGAAGATGGAGGACTTGAAGAAGCAGGCAGAGACAGGTGGTGTGATCCTCACAGGATGCGGAAATGATAAGCCATTTCGCATCTACTGGGACCACATTGTGCTCAATGCTTCACAGGTGACCAACCCCTCCATCGATCCCCTGCGTGAGCCAATGGAGCTTCGCACCTTCCTCGGCGCCAAGCCAGACTTCATGGAGATCAAATCAGAGGGCGACGACGTGCAGATAGAGACAAAGCTCAGCCCGAATCTGACGGTCGAAACTCCTATCCTCTTCTCAGCGATGTCCTATGGAGCCATAAGCTACAATGCCTTCCGGTCGCTCGCCACTGCAGCCTGCAAATCAGGGACGTTCTTCAATACTGGAGAAGGCGGCCTGCCCAAAGAAATGAGAGAGCAATTTGGGAAGTGCGCCATAGTGCAGGTAGCCTCAGGCCGTTTCGGCATCGACGCAGAGTACCTCAACTGCGCAGCAGCTGTGGAGATCAAGGTCGGCCAGGGGGCGAAGCCAGGAATAGGAGGTCACCTTCCAGGCGAAAAGGTCTCTGGGGAGGTTGCGGCAACGAGGATGATTCCAACTGGCACTGATGCCATATCCCCGGCACCTCACCATGATATCTATTCCATCGAGGACCTGTCCATGCTCATCTATGCTCTGAAGGAGGCCACCAATTACGAGAAGCCGGTATCCGTCAAGATCGCAGCCGTGCACAACTTCGCAGCTATAGCCTCGGGCATTGTACGCGCCGGAGCTGATATCATTGCCATCGACGGCCTGCGTGGCGGCACTGGTGCAGCGCCCAAAGTGATCAGAGATAATGTTGGAATACCAATCGAGCTGGCCATATCATCACTGGATGGGCGCCTGAGAAAAGAGGGCATAAGGAATCGATGCTCCATCATCGCGGCTGGTGGGATTCGCTGCAGCGCCGATGTAATTAAGGCTATTGCTCTTGGTGCAGATGCCGTCTATATCGGCTCGGCAGCGCTGATCGCAATGGGCTGCAACCTATGTCAGAAGTGCTACACAGGGAAATGCAACTGGGGAATCTGCACTCAGGACCCGCGCCTTGCTGGCAGGCTCAATGTCGACATAGCTTCGCTGCGCCTATCAAATCTCATTTGTGCCTGGTCTCATGAGATCAGCGAGATGCTGGGTGGCATGGGAATCAATGCCCTGGAAAGCCTGCGCGGCAATCGCGATCATCTGCGCGGCGTAGGACTGTACGAGTGGGAGCTTGAGGTACTGGGGATAAAGGGTGCCGGAGAGTGAAAAGAAAATGGCGAGGGCTCATTTTGCAGATCCACATACGAAAAAGACGGCACAAGGCGAGCAGAGAGTTAACACAGCAGAGATCGATGCCACTAACATGGAGACCAAGGAATTGAATGGCCGCCTCAGGGATCTGATGCTCTCTGGCGTGCAGAAGATCGCGCTAAGGAACGTATGCGGCCAGAGGTACATCGGCACTCGCCTCTACAATCCAGAGCGCCGAAAGGTCGAGATTGAGATATTCGGAACTCCTGGAAACGACCTGGCAGCCTTCCTTTTCGGCCACAAGATCGTTGTGCACGGAAATGCTCAGGACGGCGTGGGCAATACCATGGACGACGGAGAAGTCATCATCGAGGGTCGTGCCGGGGACGTGCTCGGATTTTCCATGCGGGGAGGAAAGATCTTCGTGCGAGAGAGCGTGGGCTACAGGTGCGCCCTGCATATGAAGGAGTACGAAGACAAGAGGCCCGTTCTGGTCATAGGCGGCACGTCTCAGGATTTTTTAGGGGAGTACATGGCCGGGGGAATCGTCATACTCCTGGGCCTGGGTGGCAAGTCGCATGAAGGCAACTTCATAGGCAACGGCATGCACGGAGGAGTGATCTATCTGCGCGGACGTGTCGAGAAGGAACAGGTTGGCAGCCAGGTGGAGATCTCGCCCTTGGATGGCGCTGACAGGGAGATAGTGGATCATTATGTCTCCGAGTTTATCGAACGCTTTCCTGAGCTTGGGCTAAATAAAGAGGAGATCTTGAGAGATGAGTTTCTGAGGCTCTCGCCAAGATCGAAGAGGCCATACGGAAAGCTTTATGCCTACTAGATAAAGAAGTTGGGGATTAAGACGCCACAAGTGCTTGTTCCAACGGTCTGTCCGTACTGCGGTGCAGGCTGCCAATTTTTTGTCTCAGTCGAGAAGGAGCGTGCCACGGGAATCGAATACATGCCTGAGCACCCTGCCAGCGAGGGGGCTCTATGCTCCAAAGGCAACGCAGCTTTAGAGATCCTCTACCACCCAGACCGCCTGCAGCATCCCCTTAAGAGAAAGGGCGACGGCTGGGCCAAGATATCCTGGAAGGAGGCCCTGGAGCTAACTGCCAGGGGGCTTGGAGGAGCTCTCAAGAGGTTCGGCCCGGAATGCGTCGGGTTTCTCTCCTCATCAAAATGCACTAATGAGGAGAACTACCTTATCGAGAAGATGGCCCGCTGCCTTGGATCTAAGAATATAGACAACTGCGCGCGGCTCTGTCACTCTCCATCTGTCGTCGGCCTGAACAGGACCCTTGGAGCAGCAGGAATGACAAATCCGATATCAGACATTGCCAACTCCAAGTGCATCTTCATCATCGGATCGAATTTGGCTGAGAACCATGCTATCCTCTCGCGTTGGATTCACCGGGCCAGGGATTCCGGCGCGGTGGTGATAGTAGCCGACCCGCGCATGACGCATACTGCGTGGATGGCAGACATCTTTTTGCAGCTAAAGCCTGGAACTGATGTGGCACTGCTCTGCGGCATGGCCCATGTGATAATCAAAGAGGGCCTGGTAGACAGCGAGTACATCGGCAAGTGGACGCGCGGATATGAGGGGCTGGTGGAATCTGTCCTAGACTATACTCCCGAAAAGGTGTCAGAGATAACCGGCATTCCGGCGGGCGACATCGTGCGGGCTGCACGGGCCTATGCCATCTCTCCTGCATCCAGCATCCTCTATTCCATGGGCATCACTCAGCACAGCACGGGCACGGATAACGTTCAGGCTATCGCAAACCTGGCTTTGATCTGCGGGCAACTGGGCAGGCAGGGCACTGGTGTCATGCCCCTGAGAGGTCAGAACAATGTGCAGGGAGCCTGTGACATGGGCGCCCTGGCAGAGTTTTATCCAGGATACAGAAGGGCGGACGATCCCGAGACAGCCAGATTCTTCTCTTGTGCCTGGGGAGTGGACCTTCCTGTGGGCAGGGGGCTCACTGCCACTGAGATGGTTGACGCTGCTGCGAGGGGCAAGATCAGGGCAATGTACATTGCGGGCGAGGACCCTGCCAACTCAGATCCCAGCAGCAGCTACACCAGAGATTCTCTGGAAAAGCTGGATTTCCTCGTGGTGCAGGACATATTCATGACCGCAACTGCACAACTGGCAGATGTCGTTTTGCCTGCATCGGCCTGGGCTGAGAAAGAGGGCAGTTACACCAGCACTGAGAGGCGCGTTCAGTGGAGCTGCAAGGCCATAGAGCCGCCGGGGGAGGCCAGGTCGGATCTGGAGATAGTGTGCGCGCTTGCCAATAGCCTGGGGCTGCAGTTCAACTATCCTGATGCAGCATCGGTCCTCTCAGAGATCAACCAACTTGTTCCCCAGTACGGTGGCATTGTCAGGGAGCGTCTGAATGGGTCCGGCCTCGTCTGGCCCTGTCCTAACCCGGACCATCCTGGCACGCCCATCCTGCACACACAGGGCTTCAAGCTCCAGGACGGTCGGGCGGCCATTGTGCCAGTCCAATACAGCCCAGCCGCAGAGGAGGCAAGCTGGGAGTATCCATTTATCCTTACCACGGGTCGCGTGGCTGTGCACCACAATGCAGGGTCCATGACCCGCCGCAGTCCCTCGCTGATCGAACGCGAGGGCGAACTGTTCATCGAGATCAACGCCCAAGACGCCACCAAGCTCAGGATTGCAGATGGCGATGAGGTGAGTATATCCTCGCAGCGTGGCGAAACTACAGCTCGTGCACGCCTCACAGGCAGGGTGAAGAGGGGGGTTGTCTTCATGCCCTTCCACTTCCCAGGAACGAATATGCTCACAACAGAGGCAACAGACCCAGAGGCCAAGATACCTGAGTTCAAGGTCTCTGCCTGTAAGATCTCCAGGAGGGATTAAATGCCGGTTTACGTTGACATCAGCAGATGCATAGGTTGCAGGTCTTGTGAGGTGGCATGCAAGCGCGTGCACGGCGGCAAAGGGCACGTGAATGTGCATATGGTAGGAGATCATGCCTCTGTTCCGATATTCTGCCACCACTGTGAAGAAGCGACCTGTACCATGGCATGCTACACGGGAGCGCTTTACAAAGACGCAGAGCGCACTGCTTTCGACGTCGAGAAGTGCACAGGCTGCGGGCTGTGCCAACTGGCCTGTCCATTCGGGGTGGTTTGGTCTGACAAGATAGCGCACAAGTGCGACCTGTGTGCTGGGCGAGAGACTCCCACATGCATCATTAGCTGTCCTGCCAACGCGCTGAGCACGGATTTCGCCCTTGCCTCCAGCAGGGCTCGGGCCAGGGCGGCCATGGCAGTGGCGCGGGGAAGGTAGAAGATGATCAAAGTCGATGTGAGCAAATGTCTGGGCTGCTTCTCATGCACCAATGTCTGTCCAAACCAGAACATCACCCGCGAAGAAACGTCTGAGACGAGGTCGATTCACTGGAAGAGGTGCAAGGATGAGTGCGATCTGTGCGTCGAGTTCTGCCCTGCCAAAGCACTCATGCTTGTTCCATTCGATCAGGCAGGCGAGGAGCCGACAATTACCTTCGATCTTGTGGCCTGCAAGATATGCAAAGCTCGGTATGTCACAGAGCCCATGCTGAAGAGGATCGAGTCGAGCCTGCCTGAAAAATTGCAGAAGGATTCGACAGGCCTTGACTGGATCCGGATCTGCCCGGTATGCAGGCGCAATATCGAGGCAGAGAGGGCAACGAAGCAGATGGTGCTTGGAAGAACCAGGAAGAGTCCCTAGGGAGTTATATGCTCGACGACTCCCAAGGGTTGATCTTCTCTGCGCGCTACCCGATCTTCATTCCAGGCATGGCCAATCATGATCACAGCTTTGGCATTCAACCTCCCTCGGCGACGGGCTGATAGATGCTATGGACGACAAAGTCACAGGGAGTGGCGGACGAGATGCGGGGATAATGCAATGCTGCAGAATTCAACCCAAATCCTTTTCTCTCAAGTGGACCTACATAGCCTGAGATGAAGCTCAAGATCGCAATCACTGGTCCAAAGGTTCATGACGTTGGCTATCGCTACTTCCTTTTGGGCATTGCTATGTCCAATAGGATCCGGAAGTTCGAGGCACACAACATAAAGGTCGCCAAGGGTGAGGCAGTCCTAGCCTTTGTCGATGGCGATGAGGAGGCGATTAAAGCCTTCTGCGCTCAGGTTGAAACAGAGCATCCTGCCCGTTCAGAGGTGTCAAATGTTGTCTTTGATGACTTCCAGGGAGAGGTCATGAGAATCGGAGAATACGCCCAGTTCTGCTCCACGATTCAATTGAACAAGGCAATCCCAGTCCTTTTGGAGATAAGAGATAATACCAAAGTAACCCCTCAAATACTGGAAGAGATCAAAGCAGTGCGAAAGAACACCGACTTGATACCCCAGATAAAGGCAAATACCGATTCCATACCACAGGTCTTGGATGAGATCAAGGGCTTGAAAGATGACATTCAGCCAGGATATGCGAGCAATCTCAGGCAGGTACAGGCCGATGTCCGAGCTATAAAGGAACGCTTGGGCATGCAGTAAAAAGCAGCAGCGACTCGTCCTGCGACAGTGTTGGCCTTGTCGGGATCGTGTGTATGTGGAGCCCCGAGAGCACGCCCTATGATGCACCTGCTCGAAGGTGCGATAGTATGTGTATCTTATTCGTCGTCTGTGAGATGGAGGGTCAAACTGATGACGATAAACCCAAATACAAAGAACAACAAAAGTCATCCCGATGAAGAGGCTTACAGCTTACGTCTCAGGCCAGGTCCAGAAGACTGGATACAGGGCCCGGATCGTCGATTTTGCCCGAGCCCTTGGTCTGAAAGGAACAGTCGAGAATCTCGATGACGGCCGGGTGAAGGTCATAGCCGAGGGCGATGACGATAAGCTTAAGTGGTTCGAAGAGGCCATCGACATCAAGAACACTCTGATAAATGTCTCCTCAATCAAAAAGGACTATTCTGAGCCCAAAGGAGACTTCGCCAACTTCTACAAGGTTGTGGGGCCTGGAGAGACAGACTCCAGGCTGGATACTGCTGCTGATCATCTGAAGGAGCTCATTTTAGCTGTCAATCGCATGAACAACAACCTCGGCGGAAAGATGGACGTGATGATTCAAAAGCAGGATCAGATGCTGGACGAGCAGGATCAGATGCTGTACAAGCAGGATCAGATGCTGGACAAGCAGGATCAAATGCTGTACAAGCAGGATCAGATGCTGCAGAAACAAGATATGATGTTAGATACACAGAAGGAGATGGTTGAATTGCAACATGATCTACTGGATGAAGTCAAAGATTCCAGAAAAGACCTGAAAAGCTACCTTGATCAAAGGTTCGAGAAGCTGGAGAGCGATGTGATCGAGATAAAGGCAGCCTTGCGGGCCAAGGGGATAATCTGACGCTGTAGCTCTCGTTGCATGTTGTTTCTCTTTCAAGAGCATCCTGTCAGCCGTCTATTCAATGATCTTTCGAAAGCTCATAGACGCCGCAGTGAATATAAAAATATCAAAGACCATCACGGCAGTGAAGTCCGCGAAGACATTCGTCACATGGCCACTGATCATCAAACCTCTCACTGCGTCAACGGCATAGGTCAAGGGATTGACGAATGCTATGGATTGCAGGAATGGAGGCATCAGTGAGATAGGGTATAGCGCATTGCTGGCGAAGAAGAGTGGCATGATCATCGCCTGTCCTATTCCCATGAAGCGCTCTCTGGTCTTCATGAGAGAGGCCACAAAGATGGACAGAGCTGCGAAGCCTCCAGAGATCATGAATAACATCAAGAATGCTGCGAGGATATAGAGCGGATTTGAGATGAACTTCACGCCGAGCAGGATCGCTACAGGAAAGATTATAAGGGCTTGAACAGTGGCTCGAACGCCAGATGCAATGGCCCGGCCCATAACTGTGGCATATCTTGAGGCCGGAGCCACCAGTAAGCGCTTTAGAATTCCAGTCTCTCTCTCCCAGACGATGGTGAGGCCGTAGAAGACTGAAACGAAGATCGTGGACTGAAGAAGCACGCCCGGAGTGATATAATCGATGTATGGAATGCCGCCCGTGGGAATGTCCCTCACATGGCTCATGACAGTGCCATAGACTGCCAGCCACAAGATTGGCTGAACTGCCCTGGTATAAATCTCAGTACGATCGTGCTTGAGCCTCCTCATCTCAAGCTCGATCATGGCAACCATCTCTCTCAAGGAATCAGTTAGGGCCATGGTGGTAACCTGATTGATTTCTTTGCTGGCTCATTCCAGCATATTTTAAGAAGACATCGTCGAGTGTCGGCTTTGTTGTTTTGATCCTTTTGAGCTTCAAGCCTTCGCAATTAAGAAGCTCCATGATTGCAGGCATGGCGACCTCTCCGTCTTCGACTGTTACATCTAAGACAGTGCCATGGACAGCGGCGTCATCAACTAGATTCAGAGCTTTTATTCTATCCAAAATATTTGATCGAAGTAGACGTCCCATCTCAGTTTGACCGTCGGCCAGGAGGACCGATATGATATCGCTGTGAAGTGAGCGCTTGAGGTCGCTGGCTGTGCCGAATTTGACGATCTTGCCTTTATTTATGATGGCGACTTCATCGGAGTAGAGATCCGCCTCATCCATATAATGAGAATTGAAGAAGACCGTAGTGCCGTACTCTTTCTTGAATGACATCAAATTCTCCCAGACAGCTTTTCTGGCTGAAGGGTCGAGGCCCAAAGTCGGCTCGTCCAGGAATAAGATCCTCGGTTTTACAAGCAGGGCACAGGCGATCTCAAGCCTGCGAATCATGCCTCCAGAATATTTCTTGACAAGTTTGTCTTTTACCTCCTCCAATCCCATGCTCTGCAAGGCATCCTGTATGCACTTCTTCCTGCTGCGGGAAGGTACGCCATAGATCTTGGCATAGATGAGCAGGTTCTCAAAACCAGTGATATCGGTCCAGACGCTCATCTCCTGGGGCACGTAGCCGATGATCTTGCGAACCTGCGCATCCTCGTGTACAACATCATGGCCGAAGGCTCGAGCCACGCCAGATGTTGGACGGAATTGGGTGGTCAGGACCCGCATCAAGGTTGTCTTGCCAGATCCATTTGGACCGAGGAGGGCAAAGATGACACCATCTTTAACCTCCAGATCTACTCCGTCCAGCGCATTCACCTTGCCTTCATAGACCTTGGTGAGCCGATCTATTTCAAGTGCAATTTCCATATTCACCTTCCTGGGATTCGCATAAGTCATCACGTGAATATGTATAAAAAATCTGTGGTAAATTGTATAAAACCCACATCCCGCAGGTGCAATTTCCAAAACCTAGCATTTTTCCTGCTAATGATTTTTTGAAAAATCGCATAGATGCAATAGCTT
>JAUCQD010000040.1 GCA_030372945.1 Methanothrix sp.
ATACCGCAGTCCCTCAGGCATACTACAACATGAATGAGGGAATCGAGAGGCTTGCAACGGAAACTGGCGCGGGACAGTGGGGGTCTGCCCTGAGCCTGGCCACCTGCCTCTTTGGTCTGAAGTGCACAGTCTACATGGTCAGATCGAGCTTTGACAGCAAGCCCTACAGGAAGAGCGCCATGCGCGTCTGGGGCGCAGAGTGCCTTTCAAGCCCATCTGATAGGACCAATTTTGGTCGAAGGATATTGGCAGAGATGCCTGACACGCCAGGAAGCCTGGGCATAGCCATCTCAGAGGCTGTCGAGGATGCCGCCAGCCATGATGATACGAATTATGCATTGGGGTCGGTGCTCAATCATGTGCTGATCCATCAGTCCATCGAAGGCCTTGAGCTAAAGTTGCAGTTTGACCTAGCAGATGATTATCCGGATATTATGTTCGGCTGCTGTGGTGGAGGAAGCAACTTCCCAGGGATGGTCTTCCCATTCATTCCCGACAAACTTAAGGACAAGAAGGATCTGCGCATGGTAGCCTGCGAGCCCACCGCCTGTCCCACTCTGACCAAAGGCCTTTATGCCTATGACTTCGGCGACACAGCAGGCATGGCTCCAGTGATAAAGATGTACACACTGGGCCACGACTTCATTCCGCCAGGCATACATGCAGGAGGGCTGCGCTACCATGGCGATGCGCCATTGCTTTGCAGCCTGGTGCGCGACGGTCTGATCGAAGCCACGGCTTTGCAGCAAAATGAGGTCTTCCAGGCAGCAACGACCTTTGCCAGAAGCGAGGGAATAATTCCTGCTCCAGAGGCTGCTCATGCGATCAAGCCTGCAATCGACGAGGCCCTGCGCTGCCGCAAGAGTGGCGAGGCCAAGACCATCTTCATATCCCTATCAGGACACGGCCACTTCGATCTGTCGGCTTACGACCAGTTCAACGATGGAAAGCTGGTGGATTACGAGTATCCAGCAGAGCTCGTGAAACAATCTCTTGCAAAGCTCCCCAAGGTCTGATGTCAGGAAGAGCCAGAAAGATCGGCTTTCTGATCAATCCCATTGCAGGCATGGGCGGATCTGTCGGCCTGAAAGGCACTGATGGCCTGGCCGAGGCTGCGAGGGCCAGGGGTGCAAAGCCCCTGGCGCAAGAACGTGCAAGGGCATGCCTGCGCCTGATGGCTGTCGAGGCGCAAAAAGTTCTCTTTTTCACAGCCAGCGGCGAGATGGGAGAGCGGGCGCTACAAGACTGCGGCCTGAGCTATGCCGTTGTCTACAATGCATCTGAAGAGTCGACTGCTGACGACACACGATCGGCCTGCAGAGCGTTCCATAAAAGAGGCATAGATCTGCTCTTATTTTGCGGAGGCGATGGAACTGCAAGAGATGTGGCATCAGTCGCAGATCAGGTTCCTCTGCTTGGCATTCCCGCAGGCGTCAAGATGCATTCAGGAGTCTTTGCCATCAGCCCTGAGG
>JAUCQD010000041.1 GCA_030372945.1 Methanothrix sp.
ATATATTGGTCATGGTCTAAACGAAGAAGTCTCCGATCATCTTTAAAGCTTTGCAAACCGCCAGAGGAGGAGGGGTCAAAGGGCCATCAAAGGTAGTGCACAATCAGCGGCAGCATTAGCACTCCCATTGCATGCGTTTTGTGGATGCCGGCAACCGGCGCGACCAGCCCTACCACTGTGGACAAAAAGAAGATGAAAAGTCCAAAGATCCCTGTGAAGGCAAGCGTCATGGCCATCAGGAATGCCAGCACGCTCACGCAAAGCGCCCTGTAGTTCAGAGCGGAAAAAGCACGCGCTGCAGCTCTCGCTGTGGCGATGGCGCCAATGTAGGATGCAGCGCCTACAGCTAAAACGATTAAGATCATCTGCAGCAGTGCGCTCTGGTCAAGGATCATCAGCTCCTGTATGGCTGCAGCAGCGCCGCTGCGGGGTTTATCGATGACGTAGAGAGCGACAAGCGAGAAGAGCGCATTGGCTGTGTTCACTCCAGCGATGCATACCAGGAACTCCTCCTCAGAAGAGGGCGCGCCCAGGCGCGTGGCGATGGATGCCACTGATGGCGATATGCCAGGAATCCAGGCCACAACAGATCCGCCCATGCTTCCAGTGAGGACTGCTCTGGCAAGAAGGCCTGCGGGCATCTTGATCGTGGTATCTTCCTGCCTCGGAATCTTTGCATCTGTGGATAGGCTGATCAGGAGAGATGAGCCGCCGAAGATGCCGGACAGAAGGGGCAGCAGCACCTGAGGCTCCAGGCCCAGGGGCGATGAGATAAGGCTCTCGTGCTCGAATGCGAATATGCCCAACAGGCCGCTGGTCAGAAAGAGCAAGGCCGAGATCGCCTTGTACTTCCAGTGCACAAGTGACCCCAGCCCCTCAATCCATGGCCCTTGCTCCGATTTAATCATCATCATTGCAATGGCCAGAAGCAGGACCCCCACGTACTTCATGAGGTAATCGTAGTAGTTGGAGAATATCCAGGATAGAGGAACTACAAGGAGAAGGGCAGATATTATCGATCCTGAGCTGCCCAATGCCGAGAGCCTCACTGCCTCTATGCCCCTGCCGTCGAGCATGAGCCTTTGCCCCGGGAGGACCGTCAGGGCAGTGTCTGAATCGGGCGCGCCTAAAAAGATCGCGGGAATGGCATCGAAGAACGTCTGGGAGATGCTGGCCGAAAGCACTATGGATGCTATCTGATATGGCATAAACCCCAGGTCCACGAGCTGAGGCGAGAGCGCTAATAGCATGGTTGCAAAGTTGTTGATGTGCAGGCCCGGGGTAAGGCCGCTGAGAACTCCAAGGATGAAGCCCAAGGTTATGCAGGCTGCAAGGGCGATGTCGATCATTCTACTTTATAGCAATTTGAAACGAGTATATTAATACCTTACTTCGATTACTGATTTAACATCTGAACTCGTTGCATTCTGCCGATTGGGCTACTGAGATGCTCTACTGCCGCAAGCCTTTTGCTTTGGAAAACCCTTAAATACTGGCGTAATAGTCGATCTAGATATTCCGCACAAGGGCAGGATGCCCTGGGCGCATGGACCGTGAGGTCCGAACGCGCGCAGCGCGTGAGTCGGTCTCGTATTTGAGACCTTTGCGGAGGATTGAAATGAGAAGTTCAGAAAAGACAAATCCAAGGATAGTCCGTCTTATCAGCACTCTGAAGGCTGCCTCTCGCGAGAGCGGCTCTCCCCTCTGGCGCGACATCGCCCAAAGGCTGGAGAAGCCCAGGCGCAATTATGCCGCCATTAACCTCAGCAAGATCAATAGACATACCCAATCCAACGACACAGTGATTGTAGCTGGGAAGGTGTTGGCATCAGGAGATATCGAGCATGGCGTTACCGTTGCGGCTCTCAGTTTTAGTTCCGCTGCCATGGCCAAGATCCAAGGAGCAGGTGGTAAGTGCCTGCCCATAGAAAAGCTGGTGCAAGAGCACCCCAAGGGTTCAGGCATAAGGATTTTGAGGTGAGGCGATGATAGTAGTTGATGCAACTGGGTTGGTTATGGGACGTCTGGCGAGTGTAACTGCCAAGAGCCTATTGGCTGGCGAGGAGGTCAAGATCGTCAACGCCGAAAAGGCCATTGTAACCGGCAGGAAAGAGTTCATCTTCAGTGATTACGGGCAGATGCGTGAGCGCGGCCACAAGGAGAGAGGACCCTACTTCCCTCGTAGGCCGGATATGATCCTCAAGAGAACTGTGCGCGGAATGCTCCCATATAAGATGAGAAGAGGAAGAGATGCAATCTCCAGACTGCGCATTTATGTAGGCATTCCAAGAGAGCTGAAGGGAATGCAGTTCGAGCAGCCTGAATGGGCGAAGATGAGAACTGCAAGCAATAACAAGTATATCGAGCTTGGGACCTTGAGCCGGAGGCTTGGAGCAAACTTTTGAGGGTTCGCAATGAAGATAATCAATACATCTGGTAAGAAAAAGACGGCAACTGCAAGGGCCACTCTCAAGGATGGAACGGGCATTGTCAGGATCAACAAAGTGCCCTTGGAGATCTACGAGCCAAGGCTTGCCAGGCTTAAAATACAGGAGCCCGTTCAGATCGCAGGCGATCGGATCAGATCGATGAACATCGATGTCGTCGTGAGTGGCGGTGGAATCATGGGCCAGACAGATGCTGCTCGAACAGCCATCGCCAAGGGCATTGTGGAGTGGACCGGGGATACCGCTCTAAAGGAGGCATTCTCCGAATATGACAGAAACCTCCTTGTCAGCGATCATCGGCAAAAGGAGAAGAAAAAGTTCGGCGG
>JAUCQD010000042.1 GCA_030372945.1 Methanothrix sp.
CCTACAGCGACCGATTCAACCAGGATCATGGCAGTTGCGGCAGACGTTCCGCCGATGAAGACGAACAGCGCGAGCCAATCCAGGCCCCGGCTATATGGTATGCTTATTATGAAGGCATCTTCAAGCCCTGGTGTCTTGAGGAGCAATCCGCCCCAGGCGATGGCAGGGACGAAGAGGTTGATCAACAAGAGATAAAGCGGGAAGAGCCACATCGCCTTTTTGAGATGAATCTCTTCGGAGTTCTCCACCACCATAACGTGAAACTGTCTGGGCAAAAATAAGATGGCAAAGAATGAGATCAGCGTCAAGGAGAACCAGATCTGGTAATCCACGTCCAGAAGATCTGCGTAGGACTGGCTTTCAAATGCCAGCCTGGACATCTCATCCATTATTTCGCCGTATCCTGCAAAGATGCCATAAGTGACATAGATGCCAACAGCCAAAAACGCCACGATCTTCACCAAAGATTCGAAGGCTACAACAGCGACCAGGCCCTCATGGCGTTCCATGGGATCGAGATGGCGTGCGCCAAATATTGCAGCAAAAGCTCCCAAGAGCAGGGCCACCACCAGCTTGCTCTCCACTGGGTATCCCAGGAATATGTGAGGGCCGCTCAGGACTTCGAGCGAGGTTGAGATGGCTATGAGCTGCAGTGCAACATAAGGCGTGACCATGATCAAACAGAGAACGGCAACCACAGCTCCAATTGCATAGCTTCTGCCGTAGCGGAAGGATATGAAGTCGCTGATGGATGTTAGACGGTACTCCTTCGAGACCCTTATCATCTTACGAATGACAATCCAGCCCAATGTCATGGCCAGCACCGGCCCAAGGTAAATGGGCAGAAATTCAAGCCCTGTAGATGCCGCCCTTCCAATGGAGCCATAAAATGTCCAGGCGGAGACGTAAACGCACAATGAAAGGGCATACACATAATGGTTGCTGACGATGCTTTTGCCATTGCGCTTCCGTCGGTCGGCATACTGAGCTATGCCAAAGAGCAAGAGCAGATAGAGGACCATGACGATCAGGGCGACATGAGATCCTATCATCCGGAATGCCTCCGGTCAAAGAGATACAGCATCACGGTTATCATCAGCCAGATCAGAGCGATGTATAGCAGTACCACAGGCATGCCCCAAATGATGGATCTTCCAGCCATTGTGAGCATGGGCCAGTTGAGCAGCGTCCACCCTAAAAGGAACAGAAATATCCAGAATTCATCCTGTCCGAGGAGGTCCTTTAGGGAGAGTGCCATGGCTACAAAACCCAAAGATTATATCTACTCCAAATCTTATTGTATTTGTCTTTATTCATGAGCTCTCTCGTTTTCAAAGATCAGACTGCTTTTATATCAGGAATTCATTCTCGGTTGGCGTGAGACGACTTGATCCTTAGAACTCATTATTCTGGAGATATAACGCCGGAATTGGATGGACGCGAGGTGGTGCTCGCAGGCTTTGTCCATGAGACTCGCGACCTGGGTGGCATCGCTTTCCTGGTGCTGCGGGACAGAAAAGGCCTGGCACAGATAACTCTTGTCAAAAAACTGGTAGGCAAGGATATGTTCAAGAGCGTTCGCACCATCAGTAGGGAGAGCGTGGTTCAGGTGCGTGGCCAAGTCAAAGCCGAGCCGAAGGCGCCACGTGGATTTGAGATCCTTCCCACCGACGTCAGGGTGTTGAGTGCTGCGCAGGTGCCACTGCCCCTGGATCCCACTGAGAAGGTGGAATGCGAGCTGGACACGAGGCTTGACGCCAGGTTCATGGACATACGCAGGCCGTGCGTCCTGGCGGCATTCGAGATTGAGAGTGCAGTCCTTCGCAGCCTGAGGAATTATTTCTACAGGCAGAAGATTACGGAGGTCTTTACGCCCAAGATAGTCGCCGCAGCTACGGAAGGCGGAACTGACCTATTCCCAATCAGCTACTTCGAGAAGGAGGCTTTCCTCAACCAGAGCCCTCAACTTTACAAGCAGATGCTCATGGGAGCCGGAATGGACAGGGTCTTCGAGATAGGGCCGATATTTCGCGCAGAGGAGCACGACACGCGCCGTCATCTGAACGAGGCCATCTCAATAGACGTCGAGATCAGCTTTGCCGACGACAAAGAGGTCATGAGCATACTGGAGGGTGCTGTGGTCGAGGCCTACAGGTACGTGGCCGAGAACTGCAGCTATCAATTGGGGGTCATGGGCCTGGATCTGCAGGTTCCAAAGGCTCCATTTCGCAGGATAACTTACACAGAGGCGCTGGAGCTGGCCAGCGAGAGAGCAGGAGTCAAGATGCAGTGGGGAGACGACCTGGACACTGAGACTGAGCGGTTCCTGGGCGAGAGCATCGGGGAGCATTACTTCCTGACGGACTGGCCATCTTCCATAAAGCCGTACTACACGCTGCCTTATGAGGACAAGCCAGAGATCTGCAGGGGATTTGATCTAATGCATCCGCGCATGGAACTGGCCAGCGGGGCTCAGAGAGTCCATGACTACAACCTCCTGGTGGAGAGGATAAAGGAGAAAGGGCTGGACCCCGGTGGCTTCGAGTTCTACCTAAAGGCCTTCAGGTACGGCATGCCGCCCCACGCAGGCTGGGGCCTCGGCCTGAGCCGATTGGTCATGACCATGCTGAAGCTTGAGAACATCCGGGACGCAGTCCTCTTCCCACGCGACCGAAGACGCCTGGTGCCATAGAGGTGCAACAACCTGGGCCTCGAATAAACGTTCTCCAATCCTTTTCTATAAAAAATAATTTTTACTGTATGGACCTTTATTCGAATTCTAAGTGATTATCACTACCTGTTATTCATTTGTTTTTGATTTTTGAATGAAAAAATATATATTCTTTGTCTACAAATTTGTTATCAAGTGATTTGCAGATCAAATTTAAAAAGGGAGACAGATTCATGAAAGGAAGGGAGTTGAATGCTAAAAGAGCAATTGCCATGGCAGTCACAGGCTTGCTCCTGTTGCTGTTATCATTTTCTGGCAATTCGGTTGGACAGCTGCAATCGGCTTATGAGAACGACACAGTCAAGAGCTCAAATGAATTGGTTGGAGATGAGCCAGGAGTCGCGATCCTCTCAGAGCCTTCCGGAATCATCACCACAGGAAGGCCGACGTATGTCTGGTCGGAGGTTGCAGGCACCGAATTTTATTGCCTGGTGGTGGAAGACAACTGGGGAAACGTCGTTGTCAATCTGTGTTATGATGCGTCAGACCTGGTTTTAAACGAAGACTCAAAGTTGAGTGTGACTCCGCCAGTTACCCTTGTGGCTGGCAGCTATAGCTGGAGGATTAGGACCTGCAATTGTGGTGAGAAGCAATGGAGCGACCCAATGTCCTTTACGGTCTGCACTTCCACCACCTTGCCAGGCAAGGCGACCCTGATCTCTCCAAAGAATACCATCGGTACCAGCACTCCGACCTTTAGCTGGAACTGTGTGGCAGGGGCCACACGCTACCGCCTGAAGGTGGCCAGTGTCTCTGACCTCTCCCACCCAGTTATCACTGACTGGTATGATGCATCGGATGTAGCTTCGCAGATGGGCTGTTCCGTAACACTGGACGGCACACTTGACCCTGGAAACTATAGATGGTGGGTTCAAACCGGGAATTGCGTCGGCGATGGTCCGTGGTCCAGCTACCTGAGCTTTAAAATAACCTCAGATGTTCCAGGAAAGGTTACTACCATATCGCCCAGGGGCCTCATCTCTACGCGAAAACCTAATTTTATATGGGGTGCATTATCGACTGCTACTGAGTACCACTTGCAGGTGCAAAACGATGCAGAAATCGTCCTTGATGAATGGTATCCTGCTGAGGACATAACATCTGGCAGCAGATGCACAGTGCCCTCGCCTTCGATTCTTTCTGACGACGACATCGATTATTACTGGCGAGTGCAGGCTTCTAACGATGCTGGACCCGGTCCCTGGAGCAGCATGAAATACTTCGAAGTAGTGTGCGGAAAAGCGCAAGGGGGAGCCAAGTGATGCCCTTTCCTCACAGGTTAGATAAAAAAATGGGAATTTAGCGGAGAGATTTGGAATAGGAGGGAGGCAAAAGTCTGTTCTCCAGGAGGAGGGAAAGAAATGAGATTTCGACTTTTGCCAACCATAATATACGGCGATTGTCGGTATTTAAGGTTTTTGCTTCTTGAACAAATTGAGAGTACCTATGAGAAAAATGGCGAGAAGCGGGCAAAGATATTGTGGGCCGGCCCTTTGAAGACTAAACGGTCGGCCTTACGCGAGCGCCCGAGACATATTGTGACTTCAGACCTCATTCAGCTTCTCTATGCCCACCTTCTTCACTTTAGGCTTCCAGATCTTGTCGGGCATCCAGGCCGGCGCTCCGGCTGGCTTGTCCACCTGCACCCGCGTTCCCTCGAAGACATGTACCTTCTTTGTGCCGCGTTCGCGGAGCTTTATATCAGTATAACCCCGGTTTGCTGCCTTCAGAGCAGCCTGTCTTGGTGATTTTCCTGTAAAGACTCCTATTTCATTGCCCTGTGCATCCCTCAGGGCGAAGTTTCTCGTTTCAGACATATTTTCCCTCCTTCGTGAATATGCCTAGCTGGGTCGGTATATTAATTTAATCCAAATTCAGTCGGTCTCTTAGCTGGCTTTGCTCTTATCTACCACATCTGCTCTTGAGGTCTGTCCCGTGACCAGGCTTCCGCCGACGTAGGCCACTGTTCCGCAGACGATGCCCACGAAGACTGGATGGATGAGCGGATCTCCATAGAAGTTCCATGCAACCACAGAGAAGAAAGATGCCAGCAGGCTGGCGATGAAGCCCGTGGAAGTGCCTCGTTGCCAGTACAGGCCGAAGATGAGCGGAACGAATACGCAGCAAGCGATCACACCCATGCTGACGGACACCAGAGGCACTATCTGCTGAGGAACGTTGATCGCAGATACAGCAGCTGCCAGTAGAATGATCACTCCCACTGCGCGCGTCAAGAACAGTATGCTTTTGTCAGATATCTCAGGCTTCAGGTAACGCAGAATATCAGACGTGAGAGATGTCGTCGTCACAAGAACGATGGCGCTCATGGTGGACAAGGCAGCTGAGATCGCTGCCAGAAGTATGATGCTGTCGAAGCCCGCCGGGAGGAGAGTTGTTGCCAGGAAGGGCACAAGCCCATCCGGGTTCTTCATGAAGGGTGCGAGCTGCTCTGCGCTCAGGGCTCCATAGGCCAAAATGCCCAGAGAAAATACGCAGACAGCGTAGATGGCAATGGACAGCGGCCCAAAGACGCCTGCGAAGCGAACCACTCTCCTGTCCCTTGCCGCGAATATCATTATCAGTAGGTCTGGCAGGGCGAGCAGGCCAAGGCTGATGGAAAATGCCATTCCAAGGGTCTTTTGCCACGGAACGCTGAAACCATTCATGCTCAGCACTGCGGCAGGAATATTGTCCCAGATCTGCGTCCCTCCCGCGTGTGAAAAGAGGCTGCCGTAGAGGAACATGGATCCTACGAGCATGAGGATTCCCTGGATGAAGCCTATCCAGATTATTGCTGGCAGGCCGCCGATGGCGTAGTAGACCGCCACGATCAGGACGGCTATGATCAGCCCCTGCAGGTAAGTGACCCCTATCAGCCCCTGAAAGAGGGCAGCGCATCCCTTGAAGATGGGAACCAGATAGATGGCGTACAAAATGAGCATTATCGCTGCTAAAATGACCTTGCCTGTGGGCGAGTTGTACCTCCTTTCAAGCAGTTGCGGCACAGTCTTGGCGTCGTACTGCTTCGCCATGGCCCATATCCTTCCGGCCATGAGCCAGGCAAGGCACGCGAAGGCCACATGCAGGAAAGCGCAGAAGACCACCCAAGGCATTCCGGCCACGAGGCCATAGCCACCACCGCCCAGGAACGATGCTGCGCTGAAATAAGCCGCAGTGAAGGCAATGCCGATGACAGCGGGATAGGCGATGTTCCTGTCGGATAGGACGAAGCCCGAGAATGTACCCTGGCGGAGCTTTAGCGACAGGATGACTATGACCGCCACGTAGGCGATGAGCAGAAGTTGATTGATCATTGTGCCTCCTTCAGCAAGAAGAAGAGAGTTATTGAGAGCATGGCCAGAATGCAAACCAATAATGCCAGGTACGGCGTGGGCATGATCATATTATTATCATTCTCCAATTTAGTACTATGATGTACAACTGTGGTCAACGAAGTGAATCTTGATTTAAAAAGCTTTCCCTTATGCCATCCATGACCACAAGGATTATAAAGCCAAAATTGGATCGCCAGATGTGTCTTTGATGCATAGGATTGTGCATAAACGATCAACAAAAATCGTCAAATTCTCGTCAAATCAGCATCCAAGCAAAGGAGGATGGCGTTGAGATATCTGATGTCCGGCAACGAGGCCATAGCCCGTGGGGCCTACGAGGCCGGTGTTACTGTTGGCACGGGATATCCTGGTACTCCCTCCACTGAGATCCTGGAGAACCTGGCAAAGTACAGGCCAAAAGTGTATTGCGAGTGGTCTCCAAACGAGAAGGTCGCCTTTGAGGTTGCGGCAGGAGCCGCCATTGCAGGCGCAAGGGCCATCGTCACAATGAAGCATGTGGGCCTGAATGTGGCTGCAGACCCGCTCATGACACTGAGCTACATCGGTGTGGAGGGCGGGTTTGTGGCATGCGTCGCAGACGATCCTGGAATGCACTCATCGCAAAACGAGCAGGACACCCGCAACTATGCCCGCTTTGCCAAGATTCCACTCTTTGAGCCTGCAGACAGCCAGGAGGCAAAGGATTTTTTGAAGATGGCCATCCAGGTCTCTGAGCAGTTCAAGTGTCCTGTGATACTCCGCACCACAACCCGGGTCAGCCACTCTCGCAGCCTCGTGTTGCAGGAGGAGCGCACAGCTGAAGGGAAGATCGGCTTTGTGAAAAACCCGCCCCGCTTCGTTCCGATACCCGTATGGGGCAGGCCAATGCGCCAGAGGGTCGAGGATAGATTGCTGCGCCAAAAAAAGCTATCAGAGAGCTCTCCTGCCAATCGCATCGAATGGCGCGACAGAGCTCTTGGCATCATAACATCCTCCATCGCCTACCATTATGCCAGAGAGGTCTGGCCAAAAGCATCATTCTTGAAGCTTGGATTCTCTTTTCCATTTCCCGATGCCCTCATTTACGAGTTCGCCTCAGGCGTCGATAGCATCCTGGTTGTGGAGGAGCTGGACGACTTCATCGAGCAGCATGTCAGGGCTCTTGGGATCAGATGTCAGGGAAGAAAGGTCGTTCCTGGGATAATGGAGCTCTCCGTCGACCGACTGCAGGTTGCAAGGGCGAAGCTTGAGGGAAGGGCTGAGCCTCTTGAAAAGCCAGTCGCTTTCTCAGATCAGATTCCGCCGCGCCCGCCGGTCCTCTGTCCGGGCTGCCCTCACCGCGGCGTCTTTTATGCACTTGGAAAGCACGATGTAGTCGTGACCGGCGACATCGGATGCTACAGCCTTGGCGCCTTCAAGCCCCTCGACAGGATGGACACTATCCTGTGCATGGGCGCTGGAATCTCAATGGCGCACGGGATGGAGATCGCAGGAGAGCCCAGGAAGGTAGTGGGTGTGGTAGGAGACTCCACTTTCTTTCATTCAGGAATAACCGGGCTTCTGGATATCTCCTACAACAAGGGCACCTCGACGATAATCGTGCTGGACAACCGCACAACAGCCATGACAGGCCACCAGGATCATCCAGGCACAGGACGTACCTTAATGGGTGATGCCACAGTGGCAATCTCCATAGAGGATATCGGCAGAGCATGCGGCTTCAAGCGCGTCTTTGCAGCCGATCCTTACAGCCTGAAGAACGCCATGAAGGTCATATCCGATGAGCTGGCTGCAGATGAGCCTTCTTTGATCGTCTTCTCAGCGCCCTGCCCATTGCGCGAGAGAAGACGGGTGGGAGCTGTGAGGCAGATTCAAACAGATGTGTGCAAAGGCTGTGAGCTGTGTTTGGGCATTGGCTGCCCGGCGATTGAGGGCGGAGGGGAGATGCCGAAGATCAACGAGATCCTCTGCGCAGGTTGCGGCCTTTGCGAGCAGGTCTGCCCCGCTGGAGCCATAGTTGCTGGAGGGAGGGCATGACAGAGAATGAGACACAGAGCGTAGTACTGGTGGGCGTGGGTGGCCAGGGCATATTGCTGGCCAGCGAGATCCTGGCCCAGGCTGCCATGCAGGAAGGATACGACGTCAAGACAAACGAGGTGCATGGCATGGCCCAGCGGGGCGGCTCTGTCATGGCCCAGATCCGCTACGGAACTAAGGTATACAGCCCTCTTGTGCCCAAGAACAGCGCCCAGATACTGGCTGCATTAGAGCAGGTGGAGGCCCTCAGGTTCGCAGACTATCTGGCACCCGGTGGCCTGGCAGCAGTCAGCGCCCAGGCCATAACTCCTGTAACAGTCTCATCGGGCGCTGCCAGGTATCCAGAGAACGTTGAAGAGATGCTGAAAGTGGTGTTTCCCAGGCTCGTGTACTTCGACGCAGCACAAAAGGCGAAGGAGATCGGAGACATTCGATCAGCAAACATCGTTTTACTGGGCGCCGTCTCCCGCGGACTGGACCTGCCCCCTGATGCCTGGCAAAAGGCCATAGCCCTCTGTGTCCCAGATAAATTCAAAGATCTCAATCTGAAAGCTTTTGATGTGGGAAGGAACTTCGTATGATAGGCAACTTTCACAATGCTAAGATGGAGACCGCTTCGCGGGAAGAGATTCATGCATTGCAGTCGAAGCGGCTCAGGGCCATAGTCAAACACGTTTACCAGTCGAATGCAATTTACAGAAAGCTTCTGGACGATCACGGAGTCGCGCCAGATGACATCAGGACAGCCGAAGATGTGGTCAAGCTGCCCATGACCAACAAAGATCTATTGCGCACGAGCTACCCCATGAAGCTTGCCTGCGTTCAGCGCGACCAGATAGTGGAGATGCACATGTCCAGCGGCTCCACTGGCACTCCCGTGGTCATGCCCTATACCCGCAATGATCTGGACCAATGGGCTGAGTGCATGGCTCGATGCTATCGCATGTCTGGGGCAAAGCCCGGAGACGCCACGCAGATAACTCCACTATTCGGACTTTTCAATGGCGGCTTTGGGATGTATCATGGAGCACGGGCGGCTGGCCTGTTCGTCATTCCAGCGGGACCAGGAAATACTGCCAGGCAGATTCGTCTGGCCAAGGATTTCAAGACCCGCGTCTTCACAGCTGTGGTGAGCTATGGCGTTCGGCTCATGGAGGTCTTGCAGGAGCAAAAAGAGACACTCCCAGACCTTGAAATAGGCATCTTTGGTGCTGAGGCGTTCTCAGAATCCATGAAGAAGAAGATTTCCCAGGGCCTTGACATCGAGGTCTTCGACATCTACGGCATGACTGAATCTGGAGGTGTTGGGACTTTGGGCATGGATTGCACTGCCCATGACGGCATCCATGTCTGGGAGGATCAGTACATCCTGGAGATCATAGATCCAGACACTGGGGAGGTTGTAGATGACGGAGAGCAGGGCGAGCTTGTCTTCACTGCACTCACCCGCGAGGCTCTGCCGATGATCCGCTTTTGCACAGCAGACCTGACCAAAATAGTCTCCAAAGATGCCTGTGACTGTGGCCGAACGCATCTGAAGATTGCGCCGATCACAGGTCGACGCGATGACATGCTGATCGTAAAGGGGGTGAACTTCTTCCCCAAGCAGATCGAGCAGACGCTACTGGGAATCCCGGGAATTGGCAACAACTACCAGATCATCGTGGAAGAGATCGATGGCGTCAACGACGTGCGGGTCAACGTTGAGGCAGAGCCTAAAGTTACCGGCTACATGGTGGAGAAGGCCCTCAAGGAAGCGCTGGGCTTCAGCCCCAAGGGAGACGTATATCCCATCGGCCATCTTCCACGACAGGACGGCAAGGCGCAGAGGGTCTTTTACCGGAAAATCGGCTGAGCGCTACAAGAATAAGAGGCTGTCCAGCCTGCTAAGCTGCACAAAATATCTCTTGATTATCTCTTTATTTTCAGGAGGAAGGCTCTCGATATAGAGTTCTGATGGAACAGCTGCCGCCTCTCCTGCCAGAGACTGCTGGAAAGCGCGCTCTTTAGGTTCTGTCTTCCTCGAAATGGAGCCAGCACCTACGCCCGGATAAAGCGAAAGCTCCAGCTTATTCTCATTTAGGACGGCCAATGAGGGTTTGCCGTAGAGGTTCCCAGTTAGATTGGTTCCCGACTCGTGCTTTGGCTCTTCACTCTCCCGTTCGCCGAATACCTTATCCTTCAGATCGGAAAGGGATTGAAGATCGGCAGGGGTTATGTCCGCACTTATCTGACTGTGAGCGATGAAGATTGTGACGGCTGATAGCAAAACTGCGACAAGGATTCTGGAGCTTATCAGTTTTCGGTTGAGCATCTGGGAAGGCTTGATTTTGTCGAGACTTGACTTGAGATCTTCGGCCAGGCTTTGCATCGGCAGAGACTGAGCGTTCCGATTGTCATAAGCAGTCTTGGTTTTCTCAGAAAGTTCTGGCCCTAGAAGCAAAAAAGGATCATGCCTTTTGCGCCTTCTGATGAGAGTCGCGCCAGCGATTCCAAGGATCACTGAAAAAATGGCGGGCGATGCTGCTAGTGGAAGAGTGTCCTCCCAGTAGAAATTCATAAAGGCTGGGAGTCCGAGAATCTCAGCTACGGCATAAGAGGCAATCGATATTATAACCGCATTGAGAGCCCACACGACCTGCTCATACCGTCGGTACGCCTCCATCAGCCTGTTCAAAGGATCAAGAAACCCGTAGGGCCTGTTCACAATATTTATTCAGAAGGTCTGAATAAATAGTTTCCGGGATAAGAGGATTTGCTAGCTGAAAAGAGTTTATACCAATAGGTTTATTCCGGAGAATGCGCTGTGAGGATTGCTCTACGCTGTTGAAGATTCAGTTGTTAAAATGGCATACATGACAGGCGTCTTTGGATTGGGTCTTAAGCTCCTGGCTCTTTTGGTAGCCTTCGCTCTGGTTCCTATTGCAATTATGGGAATCATATCTCTGGCAGAGATGAATCGGGCGTCAATAGATGTGCAAAATAATATTTCAAGCCTCAGCACTTCCTTGAACCGCTCAGCGCTCGCAGTCGCGCCGAATGATGCAGACCAGGTGCAGCTTGCTATCGCCAAATCACGTCAGTATAATGAGTTTTTCAGGCGCATAGCCTCTGAGAACGAATTGGTTGCCAGCTATGCGGCCATGAGCGAACAGAATGAAAGCTGCAAGGCGCCTCCAGGGATATGGGTCGCTCCATCTGGCTCCAATCAGACCACGTCTGCCAAAAGAGAGGCAACCATCAGATCTCTGTGCTTTCCTGCAAGGATAATGCAGAAGCTTCTGAGCGCAGAGCAATCATTATCTCTCTCGTACATTGGCACTGAAGATGGTGTGCTGCTCGCCTGGCCATACAGCAATGAGACCATCAGCAATGCAGCTTTGTTCGGCTACAAAGACATGCAATATTATTCTCAGGCAAAGGCCGCCAAGAAGACCATCTGGACTGGGCCTTATGTCAATGACTTGGGCCAGGTGGCGATCACCGTTACGACCCCGATCTATCGGGCAGGTGAGTTTGTCGGCATCGTGGGAATGGATGTCTCTCTGAAATCCATCGACGCAGATCTTTCTTCAATGAAGGGCAGAGGATATCCATTCGTTGTAGATAGCTCTGGCAGAATCATTTTGCAGCCAAGTGCCAAGCCCGAAGGATCTCTTAGGGAGCTCTTCGCATCCGATAACCTCACAGAGGCGAACAGTCCAGATGCAAAAAGGCTTGCACAAAAGATGATAAAAGGGGACTTTGGATCGACCGTGGTAGGGCTCAAAGATGCAGACGGATATGTGGCCTTCTCGCCGATAACTGCCATCGGCTGGAGCTTTGGCATAGCCTATCCAGCTGAAGAGATGAGCCTGCCGGCAAGATTCATTGATGCTGTGATCAAGGACGTTGCAAGGAGTACAACTCGAGGTTTGAACGACGCTCGCAACAGAACGCAAGTCTATGCACAAATTATCTTCGTGCTGACTGCAGCAATAGTCCTCGTATTCGGAATTTTTTTGAGCCGCAGGATCAGTAGCCAGATAGATTCTCTGGCGAGTGCTGCAGAGAGGCTCTCTCGCGGAGAGTTCGACGTTGAGGTCAAGGTATCGGGAGATATGGAGCCTTTGGGCGAGGCCTTCAATAAGATGGCCCAGGGCCTCAAGAGCTACGCCGCTAGACTTGAAGGAGAGGCTGAGGAGAGAGGCGGCTCAGGGAAGGAGTCTGCATTTTTGAATGGAATCAAGCGCAATCTTGCGCCTGCAACGATGCCGGTAAAAGATGGATATGAGATACTTGCACTTTACAACCCTTCGGAAAAGAATGGTTTTGACATTTACGATGTTGTGGAGGCTAATGATAAAATCGCACTGGCTATGGCTGGAGTAGAGGGAGATGGTGTGCAGGCTGCCATGCTTGCTGTCATGTCGCGAGCCCTTATTCGCGTAGCGTCCGAAAAATTGGATCCTTCAAAAGCAATTGCAGACATTAACTCGCAGATAAATCAGCATGCTCACGGGATGAATCTTGCATGCTTTTACGCCTTGCTCGACCCTGTGAACCATACAATGGAGTATGTTAATGCAGGCTTTAATCCACCTTTTATAGTTGATCGCGGTGGAATGGTAGACACTCTTGGCGGAGGGGGCATAGCATTAGGCATGCTCGACAGAATGGATCTACAAAAGGAGCGAATACCAATCCAGCCAGGCGACGTGATGGTCATGTACTCAAATGGCGTTGTAGAGACGGAAAACATCTACAGGAAGCACTTTGGCGTTGAGCGGCTTATAAATCTGGTCATAAGCAATCGAGGAGATCCCGCCTCGAAGATTCTTTCTGTAGTACACAAAGAGCTCAAAGATTACTCCAAGAACCAGACAGCAAAATCTGATGTTACAATCGTGATGATCAAGCGAAGCTGAGCCGTCTCTGTAGCAGTGCGTTATCTTTAAATACCATTATCTAGTAGGGGGAAAGGCCGATGTGGTGGGTTCCAAAGTTATTGGCCCAGATGTATATCACAGACGTGAGATGCGATGGGTCTAAACCATCAAATAAGGAATCTCGATCATCATCGTTGCCAAAAGGCCTTTGCCATGAGCTTTCTCCGCGAATTCTCAGGAGTTGAGCATGCAGAGCGCGAAGATGCTTGCTGAAAAGCAAGTTTTAAATAGTAGTAATGCATACAGTAATGGGCCGCTTTGGCGTCGCAACAACAAGGCTACGACCCTGAAATAGTGATGGGCCGCGTTCCACGTTGCGATAAACATG
>JAUCQD010000043.1 GCA_030372945.1 Methanothrix sp.
GCACAGACAGGTAGGCCTTGAGATCGAGGCCTTCTGAGGGAAGACGATGGGATTGAGGGACTTTGCTCTGATGATGGCATGCGCAGCGCTGATGATAGGCGCAGCGTTTGCCCAGGGGACGGATGTTCCAGGGGACAGCAATGGCGACAAGATAGTCTCCGCAGAGGAGGTGGCAGCAGCGGAGAAGCTCGCAAAGGAGGGAAAGCTCTCTGCAGATGAACTGCAGGAGATCCGACACATTCACGAGAGGTATCCTATCACCATTATTGACTCGGCTGGCAGGGAGGTGACGATCTACAAGCCAGTGAAGAGGATGATCAGTCAGGGAACCTGGGCTTACGAGCCGATCTTTGTGCTCAATGCTCGGGACCGACTTTCAGCGGTGACGAACACTGCTCAAAGGGTCTACGGCTTTGTGCCAGGAATCAAAGAGAAACCTGCTGTGGGTGAGTATAGAGAGATAGACTATGAAAAGGTGGTTGAGAACCGGCCAGATGTTTATATTATCGGCAGCAATAAAACTTTGCCGGATATAGAAAAGAAGTTAGAGCCATTGGGAACCACCATCGTAGTCCTCCCGTTCAATAATATGAAGACGTTTGAGAAGGAGTTCCGCTCTCTTGCAAAGCTGCTGGAGGAAGACGAGGAGTTGGAAGAATATCTAGCCTGGAGAGAGGGCTACCTCAAGGAGATTCAAGAGAAGACGGCGGATGTAGCGCATAAACAGCGTGTTTACAATGAATACTCTGACATGGCCTGGACTACAGGGACCAGCGGCTCTGGCATATATGATGTGATCGCCCTAGCTGGGGGCATGAACATCGGCAATGCACTCAACAAGAGCAACTCTGCTGAGGTGGCCCCTGAGTGGGTGATGGCTCAGAACCCAGAGGTAATAATAATTCCCGCGTTCTTCGATTATGCTCCTACAGATCTCACTGGATATCACCTTAACAGCACTGAAAATGCCAGGAAGTTCATTAAGGAGGCTTCAAGCAGGACTGGCTGGAAGGAGACCGATGCTGTGAAGAACAAAAGGGTCTATGTCCTGGATGGTGAGACGGGATCGGCGAGCTGCCGTGGAGTTGTGGGCGTCTGTTACTGCGCCAAGTGGTTCTATCCTGAGTTATTCAATGACCTGGACCCTGATGCCATAAACAAAGAGTACTTCGAGAAGTGGCTGGGCGCGCCCTACAAGGGTATATGGGCGTATCCACAGGCGAGCTGAAGGCCCAATTGATGCATGAGGAGGGATAGATGGATTCAATGATCGACTGGAACTCCGTCTGGAAGCTCACCCTCCTCGCCTCCTGGGATGGCCAGAGAATAGCTCGACAACTACATCACGCGCTGGATCAAGGCTGCAAAAGGATTATAATCTTATAGTATTATAAGACTATATCATGTCTACCACAATACAGGTCAAAGATGAT
>JAUCQD010000044.1 GCA_030372945.1 Methanothrix sp.
ATGTAAACTGGTCCGCCGCGACGGGCGAATTTCAGTATTTCAAGATCCTGAGAGGAGACTGGCAGGAGGAACTGGGAGAAAGATTCGATGTAGCTGTTGGGCTGCTGCATAGGAGCATCGAGGTGGGCGAGGAGAGCCTGAAAGTGAGCAAAGAAAACCTGATGGTGAGCAAAGAAAATTTGTCCATCGGAAAGATGATGCTTGAAAAGCAAGACAAGATGCTTGAGAAGCAAGACAAGATGCTTGAAAAGCAAGACAATATGCTTGAGAAGCAAGACGAGACCGTCGGTGAGATTCGTGGAATGAGGTCTGATCTGCGTGATAATCTGGAGAGGCGGTTTGCTCGAATTGAGGATGAGATTGTCGAGATCAAGCGCGCCATCAAGGAGATGGGCGGAAGCTACTAGCCGATCGCCCCGGACAGGCATTTTCATGCGGCAGGCGCGTTCCTGGCGGTGGGGGAAAGCTCGGATGATGACGAATATGCGGCTGCGCTCAATGTAAATCACAAAGGGCGCGTCAAGCCCTGGTTTTCTTGCCAAGCGCCGGGCAGCAGATGTATTTGCAGTGCTTGCGGGAACGGAAAAGACGCTGATAATAACGTGCCGGCGATATAGCTAAATATAAATCAAGCATTAAAAACATAGAGGACGATTCGATCAATGATCCGATTGACGGCTCACGTATCGGGTAGGGTTCAGAGGGTCGGATACAGGGCCAAGGTAGTCGCTCTGGCCAATGGGATGGGGCTAGTGGGCATTATCCAGAACCGCCCTGATGGCAGAGTCCTGGTGATTGCGGAGGGTGAGAAAAAGGATGATCTGGAGAGGTTCGCCTCGGCAATTGCAATCAAGAACGCACTCATCCAGGCGGATAACGTCGATGTCCAGTACTCTCAGGGATCAGGACAATACTCAACTTTTCGGAAGATTACAGGTCCTGATGAGGTTGGAGAGCGTCTGGATGATGGCGTCGAGATACTAAAGGAGATGCTCATCGACATTAGGAGTCTTACGGTCAACGTTAACAACCTAACTAACCTCACTGAGGATGGCTTCAAGAACATTACTACCATCACTGAAGATGGCTTCAAGAACCTTACTACCATCACTGAAGATGGCTTCAAGAACCTTACTACCATCACTGAAGATGGCTTCAAGAACCTGGGCGGCAAGATGGACCAGATGCTAGACCGGCAGGAAGAGACCATAGAAGAGGTTCGAGGGCTTAGGCTTGATCTGAAGAGCTATATGGATAGGAGATTCAAGCGCATCGAAGCCGATCTGGCAGAGCTGAAGGAGATGAAAACGGCATTGAAAGAGAAAGGACTAATCTAATGATCAGATTAACCGCCTACATCTCGGGCAGAGTTCAAAGGGTCGGATACAGGGCTAAAGTGATCTCCCTGGCTAAGGAGATGGACTTAGTGGGCATCGTCCAGAACCAACCAGATGGCAAGGTCCTGGTGATTGCTGAGGGTGAGAAGAAGGAGAATCTGGAAAAGTTTGCCTCGGCAATTCGTATTGAGAACGCTTTCATCCATGTGGATGATCTCAGCGCCGAATACACCCAGGGAACAGGACAATATTCAACTTTCCGGAAGATTACAGGTTCAAACGAGGTTGGAGAGCGTCTTGACGACGGCATCGAGATATTGAAGGAGATGGTCGTCAGCCTCAACAACCTCACCGCCATCACCAAAGATATAGCTGCCACCACTAAGGATACCGCCATCACTGTCAAGGATCTGACCACCCTCACCAAGGAAGGACTGGCCAAGCAAGATCGGGGTTTGGACAAGATGGATCAAATGCTGTACAAGCAAGATGAAACCACCGAAGCGATCCGTGATTTAAAACGCAATGATGAACGATTCGTCCGGATGGAGAAGGACATCCGAATGATAAAGAACAGGCTGGGAATCAGG
>JAUCQD010000045.1 GCA_030372945.1 Methanothrix sp.
TTATAGAATATTTATATTTTCCATTGTTGTTTGGATTCTCGATGAAGGTGGAGAGCAAATTCACTCCGCCATTCTCTCTCTGAACCCAGTCTCCAATCCTGCTTACAGCCTCGATCACCAAGACCAACCTCGATCAAACACAAATATTCCTATATGTGCAGTCCACACACCTGGCCTTCTGCTTCGTCCCATCTGGATAGTAGCCCCTCTGTATGATCATCAGTATCTCGCGCACTATCTGCCTCGCTTTCTCATAATCTTTTTGCCTGAAATCTATCTCCACAACATAATTATTGCTCCTGGTGTAGCATACATATCCCCGCCGCACATCCACCCCGAAGTGCTCCATTATTAGCAGCCCGTAAAGTGCCGCCTGGAACTTGTGAGTCCTGTAAACAGTCTCCTTCCATTCCGCATACTTGTAATCCATGGGCGCAGCAGTCCCGTCTTCCAGAAAGAGAACCTCATCCACCTCTCCCTTGAATTGATACTTGTGCGATGTCAGGTAAACTGAGATCTCTTTCCTGACACATTTCAGCCTCTTTCTCACGTAATCGCGATTCACCTTCTCCCGTGTCTCGTGCAGCTCCCGACCCTTCAAAACTTTGTAGCGCCGCTCCTCTCGCTGCGCAATCCCTAAGCAGTGCATGAAGAATATGAACCTGGGGCAGAACAGGTACTCCAGTGCATCCGATACGGTTACGAACACCTCCTGCTCTGGCACCTGCGAAAAAGCAGCTCCCTCCATTTCGCCCTCAGAACACCTTTGTGATCGTCACTCCCGCCACCAGCTCGCGGTCGAACCCTGCCCCGATCAGCCGGATCTTGTCAAAGCAGTCCTCGCACATGGGAAACACAAACACCGAGTCCGACTCCTCGATCATGGCCTCGCACTCCAGGGCCAAGGAGTCAGCCTCATTGCGGTTCAGGTCACCAAGAAATGCGCTCTTCTGCACCCGGAAAAGCCCGTAGCCCTTGCAGATCTTGGCCACTCGGCTACGGATTCTGTTCTCCGATATGTCGTAGATCACCCAAACGAGCATCTTCAGCAGCTCCGTCCCTCGTCCGCCTTCAGGTCTTCCTCTTCCACCAGCACATCCCAGTCCTCTACATCAGGCTCCTGGCCTGGCCGGATGAGACTGTTGGCGATCCTGTGACACTCCATCTGAATTGTATTTCGGGTCTTCACATTCCGGCCCCTGTAGAGCACTGGCTCGTCGAGCGACTTGTTCACAACCTCGATCAGCGCCGCCTTGCCATCTTTGGACAGGCCGAGGCCCTGCTCCAACTGCTCGAAGAACTCGTCCTTCACCATCCTCCTGGTGAAGAGATGGATGACCGTCTCATCGATGTAGATCCTGAACATCTCTATGATGTCATAGACCAGTGACATCTTGTTGTAGGAGTCGGTATGCAAAAGCCCGACGTATGGATCGAGGCCCGCGATGATGCAGCCTTTCTCAACGAGCGAGTAGAGAATTCCGTAGCCGTAATTGAGCAGGGCGTTGAACTCATCCCTGGCAGGATTCCTGCTCCTTCCTGCGAACCTGTACCGCTCTGGCATGATGCTTGAGATGGCCTCGAAGTATGCCCTGGACGCCTTTCCCTCCAGCCCGAGCATCTCCTGCCGTCGGGCGTCGACAGTGCCCCGCAGCCTCTTCATCTGCTCGCGGGATCTTTCGATCTCCTGAATGTAGCCATCGAGCACATCCCTCTTCTCCACCCTTGCCTTTTTCAGACGGCTCAAAAGCTCAATCTGATTGTCCAGCTTCTTGATGCCCCACTCCAGGGCAAGACGGAGTCCATCTAGGCTCTCGTAAATCTCCAACTGTCTCCTTCGAATCAGAGTCGTGCTCCCAAGCTTTGGATGCCAGACTCTGCCGTAGGGATCCCCATGGGCGTCGAGAAAAACTATGTCTATGTTGTTGTCAACTGCCAGCTTGATGGCATCTGTTGTGATATAAGCAGCCGTCGTGATCAGGATGCTGTTAACCTTGCCTGCTGCTATCTCAAAGCTCTTCTCATCTCTTCTCACAAGAAAGCAGTTCCCGCTCTTTCGAAGATACGCACCATATGTGTTGATCACAAGCTGCATCTATTACCTCTACTGTCATATTTACCAGGCACACTGGAGAGATGCTGCACCTTTGCTTGCGACGATGGGCTCCAAATCGAACTTGACAGATCCGGCTGAAAATCCCTTGATCTGTGGATGGATCAATGCGAATAGTATTAATGCTGCAAATAACAATTTCGTTTCAGGACTTACATCTATCTGTTTTGATGTGGTCTTTGTCGTCTCGGTCTTCGTTGGACTTGTTACCGTGGTCTCCACTTTAGTTGTTACTCTTGTTTCGTTTGTGACTTTATCTGTTTTTGTGTCTACGATGGTTTTTGAGGACTTATTGAACCCTGAGCTGATCGCTGGAGTAACTTCTGTGATTGGGGTTGTGATAACTGTTGTTTTCTCCTCTGAATTGTCCAGGCTCCAATCAATTTTGGCATACGATGATATAATGGCATTCAATGGTATAAACACAGTTATGATCACAGAGAGAAACATAAAAATCAATATCAACCCGGTTATAAATTTTAAATATGATTGTCTATTGAACCACCATTCCCACCAATTAGCTGGTTTTTCTTTGTCTTCTTTCAGCATCCTCAAATTCTCTTTAGCCTCTTTCAATGTCGGATTGATCTGTAATGCATTCAGATAGCACTCTGTAGCCTTTACTTTATCACCTTTCTTAAAATATGTGTTGCCCAAATTATTGTAGACCCTGGCCGACTCTGAATAGCGTAATGCGATGTTGAATTCCTTTCTGGCTTCGTCGATGCGATCTGTTTTATATAACAGTATACCAATATTATTATGTAGCGCAGAAATATTTCTCCGCTCTTTGTATTGGGTCATCGTGGTGATTCCTGCATCAAAATAAGACTTTAGCTCGTCGTATATTCCACGTGACTCGTTAAATATATATTCAGCATGTAAATAATTCTCTCTATCAGTTTCAATTCTTCCGACATTTGTAAGAATGGATGCTTTTGCTAACTTGAACTGGTCTAAGGTCGAAGATAGGGAAGCAGTCTTCTGAAATTCTGTGAGATTGTCTCTGAGACTTTTTGATAGCTCAATTACGGCTTTACATTTATTGGCATCATTAAAAATTGT
>JAUCQD010000046.1 GCA_030372945.1 Methanothrix sp.
TACTAAAAGTAGAAAAATCTTTCGGCCCGATAGCCAAAAGAAGTCTCTTAATACCGCAAAACCTATTATCCTGTGGGTGTTTCAAGCCACACATGGCGAACCTCAATGTAGCGATACTGGGCGCCCAAGACTATGGCAAAGATCTGGGAAAGAAGGGCACAACTAGCGATCTTACCTTTTACAACCTGAAGAAAGGCCAGAACACAGTCACATTCATTGAGCCAACCAGATACCCGGAGCGCCTGGCCCCCCTCTTTTACGCAGTCTCCATCGCACAGAAGGCTCTCTTGATTGTTGATCAGATAAATCCTGCATTCGGCGAGTCGGTTATAATGCTTGACTGCGCAGGCTTGAAAGCAGGAATTGTGATCCTGAGAAACTACATCACACGCGAGCAGATCGCGCCTCTCATCAAAAACACTGTGGTCGATGGCTATGAATTCCTGGAGGACGACAAGAACGTCATACGCGAGCGCTTTTTATCCGAAGTGGCTGCGATAGGAACCATCCATGACCCTGGGACAGGGACTATGCCTGTGGACCATTTTTTCAATGTGCGAGGGATTGGAACAGTAGTTCTTGGATCGGTTGCCGAAGGTTGCATTAAGAAACACGATGAGCTGATGGTCCTTCCCGGAGGCAAGACTGTCCAGGTTCGGTCCATTCAGAAGCATGATGAGGACTTCGATTGTGCATGCGCTGGTGATCGGGCTGGCATCGCCCTCAAGGGCATAGAAGTTGACGAATTGGATAGAGGAGCCATTCTTACAAACGACAAGTCCATAAAGCAGGTATCTTCCATCACTGCCAAGGCAGACTTGGTAAAAAATTGGCCTGCGCCTCTCAAAGAGGGAATGGTGGTTCATATCGGCCACTGGATGCAATTTGTTCCTGCCAGAATCGAGGCTGCAAAGGCTGATGGAGACTGGCACAAGGCCATTTTGACAGTAAAGCTGGATAAGATGCTGGTTTATCGGCCTGGCTCCAAGGCGGTCTTGACCTATCCAGAAGGCGGGAAGCTCAGGGTTGTTGGAAGACTCGATCTGCCTTGAAGACCGATACAAAAGAAAGCCAAAGGCTAGCTCTTTCTCGCAGCGACCTCTCTTATCATCTCGGAGGATATTGCAATTCCCTTGCATGTGTGCATGTTGAGCGAGAGCAGTAGCCCTACAACCTTGCCGTCCTGCACCAGCGGACTGCCGCTCTCCCCTGGCCCCGGCAGATCTGCAGGCGGCAGCACCACATAGGCTATTGACCAGGAGGTGTCGGAGATTTTGCACGACACCTCGTGCTGTGAGTTCTTCAGCTCAGCTTCCCCAAGCTTTGGCTTGCCAAGCTCTGTCTCCTGGCAGGCACCCATAATTGGGAAAAAGGCAAGATCAGCATCGCTCGGGACATAAGCCACCTTGCAGACCAGACCTCCCAGTCGGAGGCTGCGCGTTGCTGCTGCGCTGAAAATGTGTGCTGGAGCTACGCCCGCATAAACGCCACGCCAGGGGACGACTGCACCCAAAACACCGCCAGAGCGGCCCGCGATGAATTTGTCGCCAGATCTTATCACGAGATAATTGAACGTCGATGGAATTAATTTAGGTTTCTCCCTTGGCCACTTGACAAGACTTTTATCTTCTGAGATGGATCTATCAAGCTCATGCTATCCCTTACAGTTCATGCCGGTGGCCTGACCCTCAGAAATCCCGTCATGCTTGCCGCCGGAATCCTTGGCACCACTGGAGCCTCACTTAGGCGTGCCGCACTTGCAGGTGCAGGAGGCGTGGTCACCAAATCCCTGGGCTCTGTTCCAAGGGAAGGCCATCCTGGACCTACGATTGTGCAGGTGGACTGTGGCCTGCTGAATGCCATGGGCCTGCCAAATCCCTCTTACAAAAAGTTCCAGGAAGAGATAGATATTGCAAAGACGGGAGGCGTCCCAGTGGTGGCCAGCATCTTCGGCTCCAGTGCCGAGGAGTTCGCAGGAATTGCCCGCGGCCTGGATGCTGATGCCTTCGAGCTGAACCTCTCATGTCCCCATGCAGAAAAGTACGGCTCAGAGCTTGGCCGCTATCCCGATTTGGTGGAAGCAGTGACAGGAGCCGTGAAAGCTGCGGCGAACGCTCCCGTCTGGGTCAAGCTCACCCCCAACACTGCTGACATCGTGGAGCTGGGACTTGCAGCCCAGAGAGGAGGTGCAGATGCTGTGGTGGCCATAAACACCTTGAAGGCAATGGCCATCGACATCGAGACAGGATATCCGATCTTAGGAAACAGGTTTGGGGGCCTGTCAGGTCCTGCCATCAAGCCTGTGGCAGTGCGCTCTGTCTATGACCTTGCCTTGAGGCTGGATATTCCTGTGATCGGCGTGGGTGGCGTCACATCCTGGGAGGATGCTGTGGAGATGATAATGGCCGGAGCCTCTGCAGTGCAGGTTGGCACAGCCCTGAAGAAGGGCTATGGCATCTTCGAGGAGATCTCGCTTGGCCTGGCCCGTTACCTTGAGAGAAAATCCATGACGCTTGAAGACATCCGTGGAATGGCAGGGAGGCATTAGATGAGGCCCATGAATTCCATCATCAAGGAGGTGCGATCGGAGGCTCCGCTGGTCAGGACCTTCAGGCTGGACAAACAACTCGATCCAGCGCCAGGGCAGTACGTTATGGTCTGGATCCGTGGGGTGGACGAGGTTCCCATGAGCTTCTCCTCTCCCGATACCATCACAGTACAATCAGTTGGCGAGGCCACTCGGGCGCTATTCAATCTGGGCGCAGGCAGCAGCATAGGGCTGCGGGGGCCCTTTGGCAATGGCTTCGTGCTGCGTGGCAAGAATATCCTACTGGTTGGAGGCGGCGTGGGAACAGCGCCTCTCGCCTTCCTTGGCGAGCAGGCTCGCGGGGCTGGCATCAATGTCACATCCCTGGTTGGCTTTTGCTCCTCGCAGGACATAATCTTTCAGGACAGATTTGAAGCTTTAGGCGACCTTGTTATCACTACAGACGATGGATGCGTTGGAATAAAAGGGCATGTTGCAGAGGGCTTAAAGGAGTTTGATTTAACAGAGTTCAGCCAGATCTATTTATGCGGCCCAGAGGTGATGATGTGGGACATAATCTCACGTACACGCGAGCATGCGGGAAAGATCCAGGCCTGCATCAGCCGCTACTTCAAATGCGCCACAGGAGTATGCGGCTCATGCTGCCTGGACCCCGAGGGCGTGCGCGTCTGCGTGGAGGGACCAGTGTTCATGGCCGATAGTTTGATCGAGAGCGAGTTTGGAAGATACAAGCGCGGTCCTGACGGCAGCAAGGGCCAGTGCAGAGGCTAAGACAATGATAGTGCGATTTATGCATGATGGCAAAATCAGAGGTGGATCGTACAGCGAGGAGAACGGAATTGTCTCCGGAGGAGAGGTGCTGGCTTTAGAGGACGTCGAGCTGCTGGCGCCGTGCCAGCCGAGCAAGATCGTCTGCGTCGGCCTCAACTACACTGAGCACGCCCGGGAGCTGAAGATGCAGCTTCCCTCTGAGCCCATACTCTTCCTAAAACCGCCCTCAGCTGTCCTGGCGCCAGGAAAGGAGATCATCTATCCCCTTTCAAGCAGGCAGGTGGACTATGAAGGCGAGCTTGGAGTGGTGATAGGGAAGCGCTGCAAGAGCATTCCTGCAGCAGATGCAGAGAGATACATCCTGGGCTACACATGCTTCAACGATGTCACTGCCCGCGATCTTCAAAACAAGGACGGCCAGTGGACGCGCTCCAAGAGCTTTGATACCTTTGCGCCCTTTGGCCCCTGGATCGCCAAGATAGACCCCTCAGACGTGGATATTCAGACCCGTGTAAATGGTGTTGTGAGACAGAGATCAAACACTTCTGACCTGATATTTGGCATTCCCGATCTGCTGGAGTTCATAAGTGCCATCATGACGCTGGAGCCTGGAGATGTGATCGCGACTGGCACGCCTCCTGGAGTGGGGCCGATGAGCAGAGGAGACAGGGTTGAAGTGGAGATCGAGGGAATCGGGGTTCTGGAAAATATCGTAAAATAGAAGGAGAAGAATTGGATCAATCGTATCC
>JAUCQD010000047.1 GCA_030372945.1 Methanothrix sp.
AGCGTCAGATGTGTATAAGAGACAGGATGATAGTGGCCGCAGCGTCTGACCCAGAGATGCTGGAGCTGGCCAAAAAACAGGGAGCTGTGGGCATAAACGTATCAGGCATGTGCTGCACAGGAAATGAGGTGCTCATGCGCCACGGCGTTCCAGTGGCGGGAAATTTCCTGCAGCAGGAGCTGGCTGTAGCGACGGGCGCAGTTGAGGCCATGGTCGTGGACATACAATGCATCATGCCAGCCATGGGAGCGCTTGCAGGTTGCTTCCATACCAAGTTCATCTCGACCTCTCCCAAGGCCAAGTTCCCAGGCGCCACGCACATGGAATTCCATGAGGAGACAGCACTTGAGACCGCCAAAGAGATAGTTAAGACAGCGATTCTGAACTACCAGAACAGAATTCCCTCCAAGGTCCATATCCCAGACATCAAGACCAAATGCATGGTGGGCTTCTCAGTCGAGGCCATCGTGGGCGCTTTGGGCGGCACGCTCGATCCCTTGCTTGGCGCAATCAAGAGCGGTGCCATTCGTGGCATTGGGGCTGTAGTCGGCTGCAACAACCCCAAGGTGCAGCAGGATTTTGGCCACTTGAACTTGGTTAGGGAATTGATAAAAAGCAACGTGCTCGTCGTTACAACCGGCTGCAACGCCCAGGCATGTGCCAAGGCAGGTCTGCTCCTGCCTGAGGCGGCAGATCTCGCAGGAGACGGCCTGAAGGGCGTGTGCAAAGCATTGGGAATTCCGCCAGTGCTGCATATGGGATCTTGCGTGGATATCAGTCGCATCCTCGTTGCTGCTGCTGCCATCGCAAACGCTTTGGGCGTTGACATCAGCGACCTGCCTGCAGCAGGCGCAGCTCCAGAGTGGATGAGCGAGAAGGCGGTATCCATTGGAGCATACGTAGTCGGCTCAGGGGTCTTCACAGTGCTCGGCACAGTGCCGCCAGTTCTTGGAAGCCAGGCAGTGGCAGGGCTGCTAACCGCAGGCGCAAAAGACGTGGTCGGTGCAAGCTTCGCAGTCGAGCCAGATCCCTTCAAGGCCGCATCTCTTATGATCGAGCACATCGACAGTCAGCGCAGGAAATTGGGGTTGTGAGCTAAAAATGAAAGAAGTATTTGTACGCCTAGACCGCTGCATGGGCTGCAAGTCATGTGAGATAGCCTGTGCAGTCGAGCATTCTGCCAGCAAGAGCCTTTTTTTGGCGGTCAGTGAGAGGCCCGCTCCAGTTCGACGGGTTTATGTTGAGATGGCCGAGGGCCAGAAGGTGCCCCTGGTTTGCCGTCACTGCGAGGACGCTCCCTGTGTGGCAGTCTGCCGCACAGGTGCCATGTCCCAGGACCCCATCACAGGCATAGTTGACAGGGATGAGGAACGGTGCGTGGGTTGCTGGATGTGCGCCATGATCTGTCCCTATGGAGTCATCGGCAGACACAAGGAGGTGAGGATCGCAGTAAAGTGCGATCGGTGCAAGAACCTGGACGTTCCGGCGTGTGTGCGTGCCTGTCCCACAGGAACCCTGATCTACGCCACACAGGGTGAGTTCGTGGAGATGATGAGACGGGAAGCTGCAGCGAAAATTGCCCGTGGGGCCAAGAGCCTGGCTAAAGCTTAGACAATAGGCGTCAGGCTGATCCTGTTGCTATCCTCCAGCAGCATATTATAGGGCTCTGTCCTCGGTATTACCCCATAAAGGCATAGCCCCCCGTTCAGCTCGTTGACCAGGAGATATGTATCGGCTGTGTGTATGATCATGTTCATGCTCTCCTGGCCGCTTTTAACTACTAGCACATTTACGTCGTTTGTCTCCTTCCAGTTGCGGATCATGAGGTTGGCCAAATTGAGGGCTTCTCTGTAGCCGAAGGTAAATTCAATGGCGTCAAGGCCGATGATGTTCAGGATCGGCCTGCCTGTACGCTTGCGCAAAACGTCCCACTTCTCCAGCTGCTCCACTCCCCAGTTCACTGGATCCTCTCCTCCCGGCTGAGAGACGATGACATTGGTGGGCACAAATATGTCTTGGGAGCTGAGCTGGTAGCCGATGCTTGGAAGGATGAAGACTCCACGCCCATTTTTAATGGCGTTGGAGGCAAGAGCTGTCAGGATCTGGTAGTACCTCTTGCCAACGCCATGATCGATCTCCAGCACATTGCAAGATCCATACTTCAAGCCGCCTGTCACAAGATCCAGATCTGGAATGCCAGTTGAGATTCTATCTTGTGCAGGGTCGCGAACCCGGACTCCGTCGCTGGCAATCCTGGCGTCGTTATTTTCCCGGTAAGGCTCAAAGAACCTGAACCTGCCACCGTGAAGCGTAGTGGTATAGGTCTTCTGGCTGATCTCAACCCCCCGCAGCTTGTCCAGTTTGATCTGGCGAGCATAACGACATCTCATACTTCCTTCATCAAAGCCAGGCAGGCGGAACTGCTCCATGGTCACAACCCCGTCCACGATGTAATCCAAGGGCATGACGTTGGCAAACTCTGAGACGAAGATGAGATGAGTGTCTAGGTCGCGAGCAAACTCGCAAATATTCTGCTCAAAGCTTGCCTGGGCCCCACCGATTAGGTGAGCTGTATAATTAAGCACAGCATCCCAGCTATCGATGACGATCATGGGGTTGTCC
>JAUCQD010000048.1 GCA_030372945.1 Methanothrix sp.
GATGCCTCTCTCGCGAATGAGCTCGCTTTCGAGCTTTCGCAGCTCCTCTGCAATCTCCTCCTCGTTCATGTTTCGGATCTCATCAATCTTGAAGATCGCCATTATGGATCACTCCTCCCCGGCCCGAATTTCAGCATCGGGCTTCTGCTCAGCGAGAAGAGCGTCCTCTGCCACGCGCTCCTCTGGTGGCGAATCGTCTGGGTTCTCAGGCGCCACTGCTTGGGCGGGCTCGGATTCCAGGAGCTGATCCAGATCGCTCTTCTTCTCGGAAGACTGCTGTGCAGGTGCAACCGCTGGCGCTGCGACAGACGTCGCAGCAGGAGTTGCAGCAGGTGGAGCCTGTGCCTGTTCGATCTGGAAGTCATCGGGCAGCCTCACATCTGGTGGGATGATTCGAACCTGACAACCGATTACGCCAAGCTTCTTCACGGCTACAGAGTAGCCCATGTCAACGAGCTCAACAGCTGGCTTGCCAGAATGCTTGATGTATCCAGAGATGAACTTCTCAGTTCTGGATCGAGGGCCAGTCAGCTTGCCACTTATGACTATCTCGCAGCCGAGAGCCCCAGCGTCCATCACCCTTCGCATCATCGACTGGCCTGCCTTGCGGAAGTACCAGCCGCGCTCCAGAGATGATGCAAGGCGGTTGGCTACAACCCTGCCGTTCAGGTCGCCGCGGCCCACATCCTGCACGTCTATCTGGGGATTGTCCAGATGGAATTTACGATCAAGGTCGCGTGTGATCTTGCGGATCAGTTTGCCTCCCTTGCCGATGACCATGCCAGGCTTTTCTGCATAAACAGTGATCTGTGTGCCCATGGGCGTGCGGTTCATTATCATGCCGCCATATCCTGCCCGCTCTAGCTCTACAGCCAGATATTCATCTACGAGAGCTTTGGTGATGCCCTCTTGAACGAACTTCTTCTCTACAGACATCAGCTCTTCACCTCGGTCAGGATCATCTCGACAGAGACCGTCTCAGTATTCTTGGGAGTTGCCCGGCCCATGGCTCTGGGCATCCATCCTCGGATGGTTCTGCCCTTCAAAGTGCCTGCGTGGTAGATCCTCAAATTGTCGGATTCCATTCCCTTGTACTCGGCATTGGCCAGTGCATTCTCCAGGACGGCCAGCACAGCCTTTGCTGCCTTTTCTGGATATCTGCCGGCGTCAGCGCCCACCAGGCCGTGCCTGTGAGCCACATTCCTCCTGTAGCGCTTGAATGGAACTGGTCTCTTCAAGGCAACTACATCCTCCAAATAGGCTTTTGCGCTATTGGCTCGCATGCCTCTCAGAGTCCTGCATATCTCGCGGGCATGCTTTGGTGAGATGTGAAGCTCCATCCCCATAGCCCTTGATGAGCGTCCTGCAGGCGTAAGCGAATAATTCAATCTGCCCAAATATACACACCTCACTTCAGCGGCACGTACTTGCTCGATCTGGTAGCACCCACACCCGCGGCGCCGTGCTGCACACGAGCGCGCGTCAGAGCGAACTCACCGAAATAGTGACCTACCATCTCAGGCATGACCTCGACCTTCTCGAAGGACTTGCCGTTGTAGATCTCCAGGCTCTTGCCCACCATATCCGGGAGGACTATCATGTTCCTGATATGGGTTCGAACCGAAGTCTTGTTCTTCAGGCCAGCGAGAAGTTTCTTGTTCTCCTTCATCAGGCCTCTCTTGATTGATCTGCGCTGCCGCGCTGGAAGCAGCTCGGCAAGCTCCTCTATGCTCAACTTGGCGAGGTCGGAGATCCTCCGTCCCCGGTACAAGAACTCTTCCTTCCTCTTGGGAAGCTTGGATCCTGCTTTTTTTGCCAAAATCATCACCTAGCGCTTACCGGTCTTCCTTGCAGCAATCGAGCCAACCTTTCGGCCAGGAGGCGTGTTTCTGCTTACTGTCTTTGGCCTGCCTGGATGCTGACGGCCGCCGCCACCGAATGGATGGTCTATGGCGTTCATAGCGACGCCCCTGACGATGGGCCACTTCTTGGCCCGTGACTGGAACTTGTAGAAGCTCTTGCCGGCCTTGACGAGAGGCTTGTCGAGCCTTCCGCCCCCGGCAACCACGCCTATCGTCGCCATGCACTTGGGGTTGAGCCACTTCATCTCTCCACTTGGGAGCTGAACCACTGTTGCGCCAACATCGTGGGCCACCAGAATTGCACAGACCCCCGAGGATCTTGCAAACTGACCACCATGTCCAGGTTGCGATTCTACATTGCAGATTGGTATGCCTTCTGGTATCTCTGCTAAAGGCAGGGTGTTTCCAGGCTCAATGGGTGCAGAGATGCCGCAGGCCACTTCCTGGCCCACAAACATGCCCTCTGGAACCAGGATGTACCTCATCTCACCATTGCTCAAGGCCACGAGCGCTACAGGGGCGCTCCTGGCAGGATCGCGCATGATATCCTGAACCACGCCTTTGATCGTCTCTTCCTGGTCGACTTTGATATGTTTGATGTCTGCCCTATACCTGTGAGAGGGTGCCCTGTACGTAGGAGATCCTTTTCCTCTGTTCTGAGATATGATTCGCTTTCCCATAATCATCCACCTACAGCAGTCCTAGCCTTGTTGCCAGTTCATTCGCGCTGCCCTCTCCGGCCAGCTTAACGATTGCCTTCTTCTCTCCCCGGGAGGTTATCATCGTCCTGACCGACAGGACTTCTACATCATAAAGCTCCTCCAGGGCTTTCTTTATCTCCGGCTTGGTGGACTGCATGCTCACCAGGAACTCCAAGGTGTTGTCGGAGTCGATCATGCCGGTGACCTTCTCTGTGACGTATGGACTCTTGATTATCATTGCTTGGCCTCCTGGGAGCTCTTTGAATTGAGCTTTTGCAGGGAGGATTCTGTCCAGACGGTCAGTCTCCCAGCATGGGTTCCAGGTGCAAGCAGCTCTGCGTTCAGCCTATCCACAGTGACGAAGTCAACGCCTGGCAGGTTCCTCGCTGCTTTCCCGAGGCCGCTATCAGCGCCCGCGACGATGAGCAGGCTCTTTCGTCCCTTGTATTTCCTTCCCCGCAGCTTGCCCTTGCCGGCCCTGATATTCCTTCCCAGCTTCGCCCTGAGAACATCATCCCAGAGGCCTGCTGCCACAAGAAACTTTTTGACATCTGCTGTCTTGTTCAGGGATTCAAGGGCATCCTGGACAACTACTGGCAGCTCTCTTGAGAACTTGTGACCTCTGGCAGCTACAAGCTCGGTGCAGGCAGTAGCGGCTATTGCCGAGCGGATTGCCTTCCGCCTCTCCTTGATGTTGACCTTCTCTGTGTAATCTGCGTTTGGCTGAGGTGCATGCGACCGGCGTCCTCCCACTGCCATGGGTATGCCCGCAGCCTTGCGGCCGTTCTTCAACCTTGGAACCCTCGAGACGCCGTGTCCAGGGCCCCATGACTGAGCTGAGGTGTTCATGCCTGCATAAAAGTGCGGCCCGTAAGCCTGAAGCCGGTTTGCTTGAGAAGCAAGCACAGCCCTCTTTATCAGATCTGGCCTGTACTCCTCCTCGAAGACCGGAGGGAGCTCTACCTGGCCACTTGCATTTCCTGATAGATCAATGACATTAGCCTTCATCGCCTAGACCCCCTGCTTGGATTCTCTGCTCACATAGAGGAACTCAGGAGCCTTCACGAAGTTCATTCCAGGCCTCATAGCATGCCTAATCCTGACAAGCCTCTTGACCGGCCCTGGCACGCTGCCTTTGATCAAAACATACTGGTTGCGCACTATGCCGTATCCCGGGAATCCGCCTTCGGGCGTTATCTCCGAACCATCGTTCCCGATGAACATAAGTCTCTTATTGTACTCAGTCCTCTGATGGTAGCCCATCTGACCCAGTTGTGGAACACGCCAGCTGATGTGCGAAGGATGCCAGGGTCCTAGGTTTCCAACGTGACGCACCTTGCCGGTGCGAGCGTGCTTTCTCTTCGCGATGGCAATTCCCCAGCGTCTGACTGGACCCTGAGTCCCTTTGCCTTTGGTCACTGCAGATGCATCCAGCAGATCGCCCCGCTCAAAGACGCTTGAAACCGGTACCTGTTGGCCCAACAGCGTTTGCGCAAAGCTGAGCCTGTCGATCATTGTCCCGCCGCCAACTGGTATCTCCATGAGCTCCGGAACCTTCTTGGGAACCCCCGTGATGAGGGCTGGATTGGTGTGTGCCAGAACTCGTACATCTGCGATATCATCTCCTAGGGCCGAGAGATCGCCAGGCAGTGTTCCGCGGGTCTTCTTTGGCACTGTTATGGCCCTTGCAAGACTTGGATCCAGGTTCTCTGCCCAGGACTCGCCTGCAGGCCGCAGGCCTCCGTTATAGTTCTCGTAGGCGCGCACTGCCACAACATTCATGGGCGGCACCTCCAGAACCGTCACGGGCACGGAGATCTCCATGCCTTCAGTAAGGCTTCTGGGTCGATCATCTATCATCATGACGTGGGTCATGCCGGCCTTGTAACCTGCAAAGCCTGCTATCCTGGCTTTATCCTCTTCCAGCCAGCTTCTGATTCTGGGGACCTCGCTCTTCGCCCTCTTTCTCGGGCTGTAGGCCAGCGAGCCTCTTCTTGGTCGGTGTATCTTTGCCATTTAGTCCTCCAAGCGCACCAGGCCAAGCAAAGCCAACGTGGCGAAGACTGCCTCTTCCACTCGAACAGTCTCCGTTCCCTGATGCGGAATGGTGTTAATCATGTCGTACCTGTCCATTGCTTCACAACTCAAGAACGCATCTACGCCTCGTGCGGGTGAGCCGAATACCACCGCAAGATCGCGCTTCTGGCCCAGTCGACCTATCTTCTGGAGGATATCTGGCGTTATGGCCTTTCCTTTTCTGGAGGTGAGAAGCACACAGGCGTCTTCCTTCGACGCCAAGTAGCCTTCAAGGCTATCTGCTGTCTCTGTCTCGTACCCCCAGTAATGAGGGATCTCCTTTCGGTCTACAGGCTCAGCGGCGAGCGGTTTTCGCGAAAAGATTCTGACATTTAGGCGTTGCCCCACCGAGTACCTACCCGCGGTGCGGAGGGGAATTGGGCGATCGATTCCGATTTCCACCCAGACGCCGCCATCAGATCCGACGCTTTCAACGACTGCTCCGACGCGAAACTCGCCAATCTTGAGCGATTCAGATTTTGAGTTTGTTGGATGATGAGGGGTGCGCAAAGGCGGCAGCATTCCAACGTGACGAAGCTCCTCCCTGCGTGGGATGAGCCTCTTTCGCAGGTACTGCGGCGTGTCCATATAGCGCAGAACCATGGCTATGAACCTGGAATCATCGTACTCCGGATCTTTGTAGATCACGATGCGGTTCATGCGAAAGACTGCTGCTGCGCGGGCGATCAAGCCAACCTTTAGCGTATTTACGCGCCCGTCTCTGCTCTCCATGGTGAGAGAGGATGGGATCACGATGGCTCTCTCGCGGCATCCTGTCATCAGATTTCCATCTTTCAAAGATGGTAGATATATAAAAAGGTTTGGAACGGAACTGCACAAACAGGAGGCAAGCCCCAGGAGATTCACGAGAATCGATCAGGTCACAGGTGCAAAAGTCCTTGGGTCAAGGTAGATCTTATTCTGACAGTAGCTGCAGATGGTCTCAAGGTTTGAACCCTTCAGCAAGGCAGAGTCTACCTCATATTGCGGTGTGAGGTATTGGGTCATCTCCTCTCCGCACCTAGGACAGGTCACCTTCAACCACTCCAACCTGCTCAGGTCCCGGATGGTCCTTATCAAAAGGCCAATGCAATCTGCATATTTTTCCCTGGTAAATGTTAAGGGCTGCAGGTGCTCGATGAGGAAGGGCAGCTTCGCGCCCTCTTCCAGTAGAGGAACGACCAGCAGATCAAGGCCCCGCGCCATGCCGATCTCCTGACATACCGTAGCAGCTCCATAACCATCCTTTGTCAGCAAGGCCACCATACACTCTGAGTTGCGTATACAATAGGATACCCGCTCGGCAAGAGAGATAGCAGGAGACAGATTATAAAGAGCCACATAGCTCTCCAGGCCCACTCGCCAGAGTGTACAAGAGAGCTGCAAGGCCATATTCTCATCTTCACGACTGTGAGATATATAAATTCTTGAGATCATCATCTGATTCCAGGAGGCCTGATGTGACTGCTAACATGATTGAAGTCATAGGCATTTGAAGTCTTCAAAGTGATATTTTATGCAAGATATGCGAAGACAGTTTGGTCTGGATAGAATATATAGATATGGCATGAGATGATTGTCAATTGCGAGAGGAAAAAACAGGCAGAAGACCCATCCCTTTCCTGGAACTGCATGGACTACGCACCTACTGCTATTGAAAATTGAAGCGAAATCCATATCTAGTAAGGGGTCCACTGATGTGCCAACTATGAAGGCTGCCATTAGAGGGATGCCCTATTAATGCTAGACAGATGCTAATAATAACGGCATTGATGCTGTTTTGCACCATTGCCCTAGGTATTGAGTATACGGCAGAGTATTGGACCTCAAAAGGCAACGAATTTCTTGAGAAACAATCATACGATGTCGCTCTCGATTGCTTTAATAAGTCAATTGAGCTGAACGCGACGAACGCATCTGTCTGGATCTATGAAGGCATCGCTTTTGCTGCCTTGAGAGACTACAATGGGTCCTTGAATGCTTATAACAAGGCAGTACAACTCAACCCTAAGCTGGCCGATGCGTGGTATGGAAAAGGCCTTGCCTTGGCAAACCAGGGCATATTTAATGAATCCCTCCAGGCCTTCACCAAGGCTACTGAGCTAGATCCTGATATGGCCGATGCCTGGTATTGCATAGGCCTTGTCTTTGCAAATCAAGGCCACTATAACGAATCTCTCGATGCATATGATAAAGCCATTGGCCTGAATCAGAATCTAACTGACGCCTGGT